>NZ_CAMYIP010000073.1 GCF_947258525.1 uncultured Eudoraea sp. | reverse complement strand
TGAAGCAGAAATTCTGACGGATAACATATTGCGATATATTAATAATGAGGAATTAAAAGAGGATTTTGATGGTCATGCCAATTGTTTTATTGAAACCGGTGGAGGCAAAGCATTATTGATTGATTTTAACTACACCACAGAACCGGTTGAGGGAACATTTCCTTTTCCTGGTGTAGGTCCTTTAAGGCTTTTAAAGGAGAGTAGAATGAATCATATGGGCAAACTGGCATTCCGTTGGATATATTGGAATATGCTTTTAAAGGGTGTTCCTATACCATTCGTAGATGCACAAATGTCTGAAAAAGGAAAACAAATAGAAAAAGTAAAATAGATAATCATAAATAAAAAAAAATGGTAAAAATAATAGCAAATCGAGAAATTGATGTAAATGAAGAAGGCTATCTTCTTGATTTTAAACAATGGGACAAAGAAGTATGTGTTTGTCTTGCGGAAGAACAGAGTATTCCTATGACCGAAAAGCACTGGGAAGTTGTAGAATACTTACAGGAAAAACATCTTAAAGAAGAACCGCTGTCAATAAGGGGTATTAAGAAGAGTGGCGTCATAAACATAAAGGAATTTTATAGCCTGTTTCCGGGTGGACCTCTTAAAAAATCCACATTAATAGCAGGGATTCCCAAACCTAAGAGTTGTATTTAACGAATTAAAAAACGATCTAAGGTTATTTAATAATAATCATAAGAGTATAGAGATGAGTGAAACAATGGCAAAACAGAAAAGTGAAACTAACTTAAAAGAGATGAGTGAAACTAAAGTAAAAAAAATGCTTTTTATTCTATCCAAAGGTACTTTGGAAAATGCATATGCAGCATTCGTTATGGCAAATGGGGCAAGGATGGAAGGCATTGAATCGGAAATATTTTTCACATTTTTTGGACTGGAAGCAATTCAAAAGAAGAAATTAGAACATTTACATACAGCTACCGTGGGCAATCCTGCGTTACATATGCCAACTATGTTAGGTGGTCTGCCAGGAGTAGAGGCATTGGCAACTAAAATGATGAAGACTGAAATGGAGAAATTAGATATGCCACCCGTCAGTGAATTTCTTGAAATTTTATCAGACTCCGGGTGTAAATTATGGGGCTGTAAATTGGCCATAGACATGTTCCACCTGGAAAGAGAAGATCTTATTGATGAACTGGATGGTATATTGACAATTGGGGACTTTTACGGCAGAGCCAATGAAGAAGGTACCCATTTATTATTCATTTAAACTCAGATATACGATTAGATAATATAGTTTCTAATGATTGATTGTTTTGGACCCTGCTAAATTCGTTTGGCAGGGTTTCTTATTGATATATAAAGTCTCGGTTATAGGCTATTGTTTGGCCTAGATGCAGAGGTAGAATCTATTATAAGGTCTTCGTGTACTGGTTTAAGATTTTATCAAGTCGTTGAGCCTAATGGTACAATAATAAGAAACACTTCCTTTATATGAGTCGTGCCAATTAAGGTTTTAGTGGCTGTCGTTGTAGTATAGTAAGCTTTTAACTATCTGCAATACCTATATTTAAATGATATTAACTAAGCTGCCCTGTCTTAAGGTTCAAGGCAATCAAAGACCATTAAAAATTATTGTCATATTTCAACCGGCCATCTTTGGTAAATCTTTTGAAAAAGATGAGACACTTACTCTGCTGGCAGGAATAAGCATGCTAAGAAGGGTTTTTAGGCATTGTAATTCTTTGGGCATATAATTTGAGTATTCAAGCCCATCTACATGAGGATGAAGCGTTTATAGGATTTAATACTTTCCGAAACACTTTACTGGTAGCTTTATTATTTGGTGTTGTACATATCTTTTTTATAGGTTACTCTGGTTGGATGAACCCTTCCGCCAGGCATGGAGGCCTTCCTCTATTAAGCTTAGTAGCCTTTGTATTTTGTAGTGCCGATTATATTATTAATCTTATAAGGAGAAAATAACGGTATTAGTTATATTTTTATTAAATAGTTAACTTAAAAGCAGTAAAAACGACGCCAGCGAAGGCGTCGTTTTTCATTAGCTCGGGTTTGTAGCCAGATTATTTTTTAATGAACTTATAACTCGCTCCAACCATAATCATACTGGTAGTCATATCATAAGAAACTTCACTGCCAGGAATCGCTCCGTAAGGAGGTGAACTGGAAATAAACTGAGGATTAAGTAATGGTCCTGCAGTGGCCTTTCCGCTAAAGCCCATATGATAAACTCCATCAATAGCCCAGCGGTCACTTATTTCATAGCTCAAGCCCAGTTGAAATGCATTTTTAATTATCGCTGTAGCGGGTACGCTAAAAAATGCTACATCACTTTCAATAGGATTACCGCTATAGGTATATCCAAGGCGTAATGGTAACCTGTCGACACCTTTAAACTGTATTCCTGCAGAAACAATGCTAATGTTCTTCCAGCCAAATCCGGCAACGGAGAAAGTTGGTGTCCATCCTACTCCTGCAAATCCGGAAGCTTTGTCATATTGTACATACCGGTAATCTGCTGCGAGATCAAACTGGCCAACAGAATAACCAAGGCCAAGGGACCAGATAGCTGGATAGTCTATTTTGAACTTATTCTCGCCGGTGCTGGAATCAAGATAAACGTTCTCCAGCGTAAAATCGCCAAAAGACTGCTTCGTTTTATAAGAAGCTCCGGCGGAGAATCCATTACCTGAATCATAGAATAATCCAAATTGAGCTCCAAAACCAAAAGCGGTTGACTTATCTGCAGATGGATATCCGGCGGTTGGACTTGGATTGGCAGTTGGATTAGGTATTAATTTGAGTGATGCATAGTTGAAAGTAGGTTGAATACCTACAGAGAACTTATCAGAGAGTTCATAAGCATATGTGAATCCTAATTGTAGTAAACTATAGTTAGATTCTATTCGGCCAAATCCGCCCATACTTTGTGGCATATTAATAGGATTGGTAGTACTTTCAGGGAAAGTAACCCCAAATCCGCTTATACCAAAAGCAGAAGCACCAAAAGTATGCCGGCTGCCTTCTTTTCCCCAAACCATAGCTAAAGCTG
>NZ_CAMYIP010000072.1 GCF_947258525.1 uncultured Eudoraea sp. | reverse complement strand
TTTCAACCATTTTTCTAAACGGGGTGCTTCCTCTTCCAAAAAATCGGCTTTGGAAAAGCCACAAGACAAAAAACCGAGGCGCTTGGCTTCGGTTTTTATAAGTTGACTACGGAGCTGATTGTTCATAGCCCCAAGATAAGACATCTTTAAAATGCAATACGAAAAAAAACAATGATTTTAGTCTTATTGTATTTGAATCACAAGGAACCTGTATGAGCACCTTTGAAAAAAATGTCTTGCCATTCCTGGTTATTATGACGCAGGTTCGACAACTTAAATACTTCTACGGTGATACTGGAGCAAAAATAGCAGCTGCAATATCCGCACATTGACCAATTTCGTCAGGATACTCCGTGAAAGGCAGAATGTCGAATGGCGTATCACACCCGCCTGCATAGGAACTAATTTGTTCATTGACCAAACCAGGAACTTTTGGGCCATGTGTTCTTAAAACTACATGAACTTCTGCATCAAAAGTATTCCCAACTGCCAAACCTCCGACAGATGTAAATCCAAAACTCGTATTCATTGATTCCGGAGTGTCACCAGCGTTTAAGTGTGCGGAAAAATTGCCCTTGCCATTATTACCAACAACGTGTCCGCCCGCATACATTACTTCAACTCCTACTATATTATCAGGATTAGGAGGAATTTGAAACTCTGGAAAATCTGGCTCATTACATTCTCCAGGAATTATGCATTCCCCCGGATTGTTCCAGATTACCCACCATATGGTATAGGCCCCAGGATTTAAGTTCTCTGCTTTAAAATTAACCGTAATTCCGTTTTTATTTCTATGTAAAGTCGCAGCACCTGTAATGAGATCACCATTATTGTTAGGAAGACCTCCTATTGCTGCTGTTTGTTTACTGGATGCCTTTGCGGATACAGCATTCAAATCTAAAGGAAGTGGATCTTGTGTCGATTCCTGACTACAGGAAAATGTAAATAAAAGCACAAGCGCAGAAAAGAATTTAATAATTGTTTTCATAATTAATGATATTAAGATTGTTTAAAAATAAGGGGGAGATCAAGAAACTCTATTAGTCCCAGGTATATGTTCCTTCTTTATAAAGGATCATAGGTTCGTAATTATTCTGCTAGACAAGAACTATAGATGAACTTTTAAAAAGAATTTGTTTAGTCTATATTCAGTCTAAATGAAGGCTAGCTGCTAAGCGGTTTTTCGGATTCTACTGGAACCAGAATAAAACTTGGTCTATTAGACATTCCCCTATTCGTCTAAAGTCATTAGTCTTCAAATATAAATTTTATCCCATCTGTAAAAGCTGTCGGATATCCATTTTCGAACGTCATATTTGGATAAGTAACGGATTCAAATTCTAACCAGGGTAATTCTAGCTCTATAATGGCATTTATAACTGCAGCATTCCTAGCCTCATCAGTATTTGAATAATGAAGTTTTTTGTTTTCATTTTCGAGGGGAACATCTTCCGTTTCAAGCATTGCTTGCATATCACCCACGTGAAGCGCATCCGTAGCTATGAAATTTTGGAATACAGAGGCTTCTGGTTCTTCAAAAAAAAGAGTCATAAGTACCATATTAGCTTCATTACCTCTAGCAATGAATGTTCTTGAAGTATTACTTGAATAACGACCATCTACATAAGAAGTCATACTTTTAAAGATATCACTATATTCCTGGAAGTCTCTTGGAAGAATCATCTCATTGGTCTTATATTCACTCATAGTAATAACTAGCGCATTCAACTTGATATTTTTGACTGCCCCAATCACTTTGTCAAATTCATCGGTGGCGACATGAAAATTTGGATTAAGTCCGGAAATTTGTTCAGGAAAATCAAATAAATAAATAGCCGGTAGGTTTTTATTTGTTTCATATTCGCTGGGTAAAAATATTTCTCCCTCTATACTTATTCCATTTGATGAAAATGTAAAAGTTTCACGTTTATCGACGGCTGTAGGTGTTTGTGTTGGTTCCGGTGTTGCTATGGGCTCCGGGGTAGAAGCACTGTCTTTAGAACAGGATGGAAACAATACAAGGGAACACAAAATACCAAGACCGAATACTATTTTGGCTATTTTATTCATTACTTGATGTTTAAGGATAAATTCAATATTAAAGATGGTCTAATTCCGGGAGGAGGGCATAATAGGTATGTTGCAATTACTATAGTACTACCTGGGTTTTAATGCAACATAATTGTAATCCTATTAAATATGTTGCAGGAAAGTCTATTTCTTAATTTAATATAAAGTTTAAATAAATTTCAAAATTAGGTTTTGAGATAACCAATTTTTCAACAGAGGATTACTTTAATTTAGAAAAACCTATCTTATCATAAAGAACCTTATAACGTGGATCATTTCGTAATGGGATCAATAATGGTTCCTCCCGGAACCAGGTAAGTTCAACCTCATGCCGGTCATAAGACCTTTGAAGCCACATAAATGCTTTTTCATAATCCTGAGTTGTGCAGTGGTAAAGCGCAATAAACCAAGCCGGGCTACCAGAAGTTCCGGCTTCATACCTATCCATTAATTCTTTTAGATTACTTAGAGCACCCTCATAGTTGCCATTCATTTGATCATTTACGGCATTAAACCAAAATAGTATAGGAGGGCGGTCAGAGAAATTATCCATCAATTTTTTTAGTTGGCTTCTGAACTTGTCATAGTTTCCCAAATAATAATGTAGTTTGGTTGACTCTCTTAAATAAAACCAATCATCACTGAAAAGAAGATCACTATTCTTTAATAAGTCTGAAGCTTCATCTAACTTGCCTTGCAACATTAATGCCTGACCCTTAAAAGTATAAAAAACACCCACAGAAGGATCCATAGCAATATTCTTGTCCATTGTTGAAAGGACATCTTCATATCTTCCTGTTTTATTTGCAAAGTCTGCATCAATGGCCGGAGTTCTGTCAAAAGCAAAATTTTCAAGCCTTTTTTGGTAATAGCTCTCCACCAATTCAAAATTCCAATCGAAGTAAAAATACCCCGCATTTAGCTCGGCTTCAATTTGTTCATTGGAAGGATCTAACCCATGTGCAATTTGCAATAGAGCC
>NZ_CAMYIP010000071.1 GCF_947258525.1 uncultured Eudoraea sp. | reverse complement strand
ATTTAGGTCTCTTGGCAAAAGTACGATAATTCTCAGCTTTTTCAATTTTGCATTTGGATTCAAGCTGATGGTCTTTGATTATTTGTTTTGCGAAATCGTACCAGGTCATCGGAGTCCCATCGGTGAAATGATGTATACCATAATCTTCACTTTTCATACTAATTAAATTCAAAATATAGCGGCCTAAGTTATTAGCATCTGTTGGACATCCTGTTTGTTCATCGGTAATATAAAGTACCCTCTCGGTCTGAGCTTTTTTCAATATAGTCTTATAAAAATTATGCCCAAATTCCGAATACAACCAGGAAGTCCTTATAATGAAATATTTCTCTAATATTTCCTTGATATAATTTTCCCCGGCTAACTTGGACATTCCATATTGATTGATGGGATTTGGCAAATCTGTAGTTAAATACCCCTCTTCACTTTCCCCATCAAAAACGTAATCGGTAGAAATATGTATTAGAACCACATTGCTGTTCTTACAAGCGGTCGCTATATTTTTAACTCCATCGGCATTCAATGCAAATGCCCTTTCCGGTATTTTTTCCGCTTGTTCCACGTTAGTATAGGCCGCACAATTAATACAGTAGTCGTAATTCTCGGATTGAAATACTGAATTTATATTTTTGGTATTTGTAATATCCAAACTCCGGGCATCCATAAATTTAATGTCCAAAGATTCAAAATTCCCGAATATTTTCTGTAAGCATTTCCCTAACTGCCCTTCTGAGCCGCTTACCAAAACCCTTTTCATAATGACAGATTTTTGAATAGGGGCAGTTCTTTGTCTTTTTCTGATAGAATTAATTGGTCCTTGGGAAATTCCCAGTCAATTCGAAGATTCGGGTCATCATATATTATTCCCCTTTCTGCTTCCTTATTATAATACTGATCACATTTATAGGCAAATACCGTGTTGTCTTCAACTGCTAGAAAACCATGGGCAAACCCTTTAGGAATAAAAAGTTGTTTTCTATTCACTTCGCTCAATTCCATTGTCAAATGCTCCCCAAACGTAGGTGAGTTTGGTCTTAGGTCAACGACAACATCTAAAACACTCCCTTTTAATACCCTTACCAATTTTGCCTGGGCAAACTCCCCAACTTGATAGTGCAAAGCGCGCACAACTCCCTTGGCAGACAAAGACTGATTATCCTGAACAAATTCAATATTTGAACCAATTGCAGAATTGAATTGCTCTTTGTTGAACGATTCCATAAAGTAGCCCCGTTCATCATTGAAAACTTTGGGTTCCAATACAAAACATCCTTTTAACTTAGTCTCTTTTACAATCACTGATGTCTATTTAATAGCCCCAACAAGTTTTTCCCATATCCACTCTTCATCAAGGATTCTGCAAGTTTTTTAAATTGTTCCTTATCAATGTAGCCCATTTCATAAGCTGCACCTTCTATGGCGCCTATTTTAAGTCCCTGTCTTTCCTCTATGACCTCAACAAACTGTGATGCCTGCAATAAGGATTGAAATGTTCCTGTATCTAACCATGCGGTTCCTCTGTCCAAAATACTTACACGCAATTTTTGTCTTTCCAGATACACCTTGTTTACGTCTGTTATTTCCAATTCGCCTCTTACGCTCTTAGGAATGTTCCTGGCGATATCCACTACGTCGTTGTCATAAAAATATATCCCGGGTACAGCATAGTTGGATTTAGGTTCTGAGGGTTTTTCTTCTATACTGACCGCCTTTCCTTCTGAATTAAATTCCACTACTCCATAACGTTCCGGATCATTTACGCGATATGCATAGATAATGCCTCCGTCCGGATCATTATTAGATTGAAGTAATTTTGCGAGTCCGGAACCATAAAAAATATTGTCCCCTAAAATCAATGCTACTTTATCCTTTCCAATAAAATCTGCTCCAATAATAAAAGCTTCGGCAAGGCCATTTGGTGCTTCCTGTACCTCATAAGAAAAACTACAACCATATTTCTTCCCATCGCCTAATAGTTCTTTAAAAAGAGGAAGATCTTTAGGTGTAGAAATAATCAATATTTCCTGAATTCCCGCGTACATTAGAGTAGAAAGTGGGTAATAAATCATTGGTTTATCGTAAATGGGCATAAGTTGTTTGCTGACCGATAAAGTCAATGGATGTAATCGTGTTCCGGAACCCCCGGCTAAAATTATTCCTTTCATTTGCTTATGCGTTATTGGGAGACATTTCTTTCCTTATACATTTTCTCATAATACTCCATATAGTCCCCGGAAGTAACATGATCCAGCCATTCCTGATTATCCAGATACCAATCAACAGTTAGTTCCAGGCCTTCCTGAAAAGTTACTGATGGTTTCCACCCAAGTTCATTGTTTATTTTACCGGCATCTATTGCGTACCTTAAATCGTGTCCGGGCCTGTCCGTAACATACGTGATTAATTTTGCTGATGTTCCTGCTACCCTATTTAACTTTTGATCCATCAGCTTACATAGGAGTTTAACTAAATCGATATTCTGCCATTCATTAAAACCTCCAATATTATACGTTTCCTGGTTTTTCCCCTTATGGAAAACGAGGTCAATCGCGGAGGCATGATCTTTTACAAACAACCAATCCCGGGTGTATTTTCCATCACCATAAACAGGTAAGGTCTTACTTTCAATGATGTTATTTATGAAAAGAGGAATGAGTTTTTCAGGAAAATGATTGGGGCCGTAATTGTTAGAGCAATTCGTTATCACATATTGTAACCCATAGGTCTCTCCGTATGCCCTTACAAAGTGATCTGAACTGGCCTTTGAGGCAGAATAAGGTGAGTTCGGATCATACGGTGTGTTTTCTGTAAATAAGCCATCCGTACCTAGTGAACCATATACTTCATCTGTGCTGATATGATGGAAACGCTTGTTGTTCTTTTTGTGCTTCCAAAGATCTCTGAAGGCGTTCAACAGATTAACTGTTCCTATGATATTTGTACGTACAAAAGCCAAAGGATCCGTTATGGAACGATCTACATGGGATTCAGCCGCCAGGTGTATAACCCCATCAAACTTATATTTATCAAAGATCAATTTAACAAAATGCTCATCTAAAATGTCTCCTTTTAGAAAG
>NZ_CAMYIP010000070.1 GCF_947258525.1 uncultured Eudoraea sp. | reverse complement strand
ATTATTATTGAACGTACCAAGGCCGGTCTTGAATCGGCAAGAAGACGTGGCAAAATTTTAGGAGCACCCAAAGGCATTAGTAAGAAAAATCAACAAAAAGCTGTACTTTGTGAGGAGTATTTTAGAGATGGGAAATTGACGGTTAGCGAAATTTGTGAGTCTCTCGTAATATCTAGAGCAACATATTATAAATATTTAAGACATAGAGGACTTAATGGAAAGTTAAGGCCATATAGAAATCATTTAGTTTAAAAATACAATTATTAAACTAAATACACACGCAAGAAAATATGACCATTTTATTAAACATTTTGGACTTCCTAATTACCAATATGAATTCAAATATTAAGTTTTGTTCTCGATACATTTTACTATGTGTTGCTCTATGGCCATTAATATTTATGTCCTGCAAGCAAAAATCTACTGAAACCATTGAAATCAGGGGTGTTTATGGTAACCCCAAGCCTTTGTGGGATAAAGGATTCAATCTTAATAAGCTTGGGGTCAATGCTATTTTTGTCCATAGTGGATCGATCAACCATGATATGGTCAACAGGGCTAGATCTGAGGAGGTAATGGTATATGCTGAATTTGCGACCTTGAACGGTATAAATTATGTAGAAACGCACCCTGAAGCCTGGGCAATCAATGAAAAAGGTGAAAAAGTGAAAGCTGCGTCATGGTTTATGGGGGTTTGTACTACCGAACCCGGTTTCCGTCAGTATCGTTTTGGCCAGTTGCGGGATCTACTTTTGGAGTATGACCTGGATGGTGTTTGGATGGACTATGTACATTGGCATGCCCAGTTTGAAGAGCCTGAACCTATCTTGCCCGAAACCTGTTTTTGTGATAATTGTCTTGATGGTTTTTCAAAAGAATCCCGAATCGAAATCCCGGAAGGTATTACCTCAGAGAAGTCACTATGGATACTCAATCACCATGATGAATCATGGCGTAATTGGCGATGTAAGGTGATTTATGATTGGACCTATGAAATAAAAAGCATTATTAAGGAAATCAGACCAAATGCGCTCCTTGGACTCTATCATTGTCCATGGGATGATCAAGAATTCAATAGTGCAAGACGTCGTATACTGGGACTCGACTATAATCTATTAAAAGAAACCATTGATGTATTTTCCCCTATGGTATACCATGGGAGAATGGGAAGAGAGCCCGACTGGGTAAAAGAGAATATTCAATGGTTCAGCAATCGACTAAATATCAAAAAGGATTCTTATCCAAAATTATGGCCTATCGTTCAAGCATATAACAACCCAGGGGTCATTTCCAATGAGGAATTTGAAATTGTTCTGAAGGGTGGACTGGCAGGTGAATCTAGCGGAGTGATGATGTTCACAACTTCTGCAGTAGCTGACGACAAAGGTAAAACAGAAGTGATGAAGAAAGTGTATACTAACCTAATGGAAAAATCTCGTAACTAGACTATACAGGTTTTCATCCAAACCAACAATTAATTTACATCATTATTTTCTTGGTAAGATGATAGAGTGTTTATCTAGAAAGTTCAAAAAAACGATGATTTTCATTCATTACTGCTGATGGTTGGTATATGAAATTCCTTCGAATGTTAAACCTATGTTAAAAGGTGAGCCTTGCGGTGAGCCTAAAAAACGACCCCTTGGCAGGTCTTGTAAACAGGGCATTTTCAAGAAAAGTTCGAGTCCCGTCCAGACCGCAGAGAAGCAGAGCCCTTCACGAAAGTGAGGGGCTTTTTTATTTCACATTACGAAAGCTTGCTTTCAAGCACGAAGAATTGGAGAAGAACCACTGTTTGCGAAGCCTATAGGAGGGCTCGGGCACGCTTATCCTCGGGTCCACCCTTAGGCCGATTTTGATCCACTGGAGTTTTAACGAAAGTGGAGAGAAAGCAATCCCGTCCCGTCCCGATAGCTATCGGGAGTTATCGGGAGCTATCGGGAGCTATCGGGAGGAGTCTTTGACGTATTTGGCGGAAGAAGCGGAGCATTATATTTACAATCGAATTAATTCACTTTCTATAAGTTTAATAATTCCCATACACTGCTGTTTTTCACCCTTCAATAGAGTTTGTTCCACGGTTCTGAATAACAGTATGTCATTGAGAAGTCCTAAAATATCAGGTTTCTCGGATAATTCCTTAATGATTTTATGTCCGCTTGTTTCCAAATTAACACTATCCCAGATCGGATGATCTGGATATGGTCTCCACCATGAATTGTTAATTAATATTTTGTCCTCCGTAACTAGAATGTTTCTTGTTAAGTCCCTATATTTTGCAATCCAGGGAGTGACTTCTTCTTGCAGTCCGTTACGAAATTTTGCATACTCCTGCCACCCGTTTAGGCTGTACTTTATAGAGTCGTTTGCGATCATATCTAACCGGCCGGTAGAAGAAAGTTCTGAATATGTCGGTATAGACAGATAATATTTATTCATGCCAGAGGGCTTTTCCAGCGAAATCGCCAGTCTGAGTGTGTCTAAAGAATTTAACTTGCCATTCAGAAAGTCAGTCAGGTACCTGGTCATAGAAACTAATTCTTGGCCCGATGTTTCTACTTCCTCTAACATATTTAACTTTTCTTCATAATCCGTTTTAAGCCGAACTAAATAGTTCCGGTACATGTCTTCCTCCTTCCGCTGTTCATTCCATTTATCCACCTGAATGGCAATCAGGATACCGATCACCACCAGAATAATCTCCCCAACACCATATTTCAGATACCTAAAGAATTTACTGTTTGCTAAAAGGTCTCGGCGGATTCTGCGGAAGAAGTAAAGCATTTGGATAGAAGTTACTCTTTAAAGGTAAGTGCCTGAGCTTAAAATTACTATGATAAATGTCAGTAGTAGAATAGTAGATATTTAATTGGCATTTTCAAGTTTGGTCCAGAACGCAGAGAAGCAGAACCCTGCATCAAAGTGAGGGGCTTTTTCATTCAGGTGCATTTGAGTTTACTCAGAACAGCGAATAAAGGAAAAGGATTTACTGTATTCTTTGAAACCAAAAGTACTCGCTTTACCGCTAGGACCACTCCCAGGCCGCTTTTGATTCACAGAAGTTTTAACGAAAGTGGAGAGAAAACAATCCTGTCCGGACCGTTAACAGGAAAGCCCTTCACAAGACATGTTATAGGCTTTTTAAAACCTACCTATCCTAAATTAAGAGTTTTCAAATAGCCTTCCATCAACCGAAGGTACTTTTCTACTTCAAACAATGCTTTTGTTCTTGCATTTTCATTCACAGCACTCTTTGCCCGCAAACTATTTACCTTGGCACGTACATTAGCGCGATAGGCCTTGTAAAAAACAAAAAGATGGCGCTCTTTTGACAATTTCATTGAGGGGAAAAATTGATTGTAATATTCTATAAATAGATCAGATAAATCTTTTTTTCCAAATGAATCGAGATCCATACAGAGGAAGGCAACTTCGTTTAAAACATCAATTTGCCTGTAATCATCATTGAATTCAATACAATCGAAAGGCTGAGGCGATGGCAGTAAAAAAATATTCCTGGAATGAAGATCTCCATGGCAATCCCTGAAGAAACCAGCCTGGAGTCTGTCTGCCATCAACTCCTCGTTTTTCTCTAAAAAAGCGTTTGAGGTTTTTATGGCATTTGCAATTATCGTTTCATATTTGTCGCCATTTGGTTGTGCCGACAGATATTCCTTCTCCGCTTCCAAATCGTTGAATTTTTCCTGAATATCCAGCACGTCTTGTTGATCGATTATAGTAGTATTCTCATGAAAGAGGGCAATTTTTTTGGCCAGGTTTCGAATGTCGGATTTCGTTACTTTATTTTGAACCAAAAGCTGGTCCATTTGTTTGGTCCTATCCATTTTAAACATCCTTACGGCATATTCGATTACCGTTCCTGCTTTACCTCCTATTTTATAATGATCATTCAATTTATGTATAGGAACTACATCCAGGTAAATATCATTGGTAAGCCGTTTGTTCAATTCAATTTCCCTTTTGCAATATTTTTTGCGCTTTTCAAGGGTAGAAAAATCAAGAAATGAATATTTAATGGGTTTTTTGATTTTGTAAACGAATCGGTGACAAATAAACACCCATGATATGTGGGTTTCAATCAATTCCCGTTCTGCTGAAACTTCGGGAAATTCTCCTTCTAAGAGTAAACTATTTATCTGTTTTTGTGTCATTCTTCCAACCCAGGTATTCCGTAGCTTTTAGCAACATTTCTTCAATGTTATTATTTGTCGATTCCAACAACAAATGGCGCTCATTAAACGGTTCCCATTGTTGCTGGATTAGTTTATACACTTCAAAATCGGCTTCACTATAAGGCCTGCTTTTCTTTAGTCGCTCTTTGATCGTACTTTCAACCGAATATAATCCAATGTAAAAAACCTCGTCCTGATCTGATAATTGCTTCATAAAAGTATCTCTGGTTTCCTTTTTATGGAATGTAGCATCGAGTACCAGATTTTGACCCGTGGCTATTGCTTCTTTCGTCTTGTCGAGCATGGTATCATAAACCACTTTTTTCTCATGACTGGAATATGTTCTTTCTGCAAATAGCCCCTTCCTTAACATATCGCTATTCAGATAGTTGGCATCTATCATTTTAGCGAGTCTTGAAGCAAAAAAACTCTTGCCCGTGCCTGGCAGACCAAAAACAAATACAATCATCCTTTTTACTATTTTAGGATACGAAGTTAAACCGCTGATTTCAGAAGTTTGATGATTAATATCATAAGCTATATTGCTCGTAGCTAATACATTTATAGGTCAACGTAGTTCACTAAGGGCAATTGATTTGTTGATACTATTTTAATTTATCGAAATAATTTTTCATGGGTTTAAAATAATGGTCAATCCAGCCTTTTTTGTATTGCGTTTGACCTTCAGGGATATTGTTATGTATTAAGGTAAGTTCTGTTCCGTTTTCTATTTCTTTAAATCGGATTATTAGTTTAGAATCCTCATCGTTTTTATCAAATTCTGATGTTCTCCAGCGTTGAATGATTTCCTTATTTGGCTTTAGGTCAATATTTTTGCCTTCAATATATCCGTCCCATGCGGTAAAATTGCCTCCAATCTCGTTGCTGCATTTTGCTAGTCCTCCTGTCATTTTGGAATGTTGTGTACTATCTAACCATGCATCATAAATGACAGATGGTTTTACGTTAAAGTTGTGCTGTATCTCCAGTGATTCCTTCATTTTAAAAGTGATTAGTTTCTAAATATTCCATGTCTTACTAATTGTTGCTTATCGGTAGAATCTCAACTGTAAGATAATTAATCCTAAATACTTTTACAGATTCAGATATTTTTGAAATTTTCCAGGGAATTAAGGGTAAATCCGGATGACGCAGGTCATTTTCTTCATTTTTCTTAGTCATTACATTTGTTTTTATCCATTGTTGTGGTGGAGAATCAAATCCTTAATTTAAAACAACAACTTATGTCTGGTAAAAATAAAACTTTGTACAAGCTGTCGAATTATTTACTGATGTTCATCTTGTTATGCGGGGGCTTACTTATAAGTAGTTGCAATGAGCAAGCGCGCGGATTTGCATTACCTGAAGGCGACATTGCAGAAGGAAAAGCGACCTATCAGAGGTTGGCCTGCAATGAATGCCATAGTATTTCAGAGATTGATTGGAAGGGAGGAAGTGATAATCTAAATATACAGCTTGGCGGCGAAGTAGCTCTTCAGAAATCCTATGGAGACCTGGTCACTTCAGTTATAAATCCTTCGCACAAAATCGCACCGCGCTACAAACAAAAAACCTCTGCAGAAGCTACCGAAGAAGGTCTTTCAAAGATGAAGAATTACAATGAAGTTATGACTGTGCAGGAGCTCGTGGATTTAGTTGCTTTTCTTCAATCAGAATATGAAGTAGTAGGGATACCAACATCGGATTACTATCCTTATCATTATTGAAGAATAACTAACCGTACCGAAACGGCGATTTAAGTAGTAAGTGCTTCACAAGCTTTCATATCCCATGATATGAACCATTTTGTGGTTCTTTCTGCAAGTCTACTTTTATCCTTACAGGCAATTTTTAAGATGGATCAATCACTTACCCTATTTCTTTGTGGTGATGTAATGACCGGGCGGGGCATAGACCAGATATTGCCCCATCCCAATGATCCGGTGATTTACGAATCCTATCTGAAAAATGCAAAGGACTATGTAAAACTTGCCGAAAAAGTAAACGGACCTACTGAACAACCTGTAGATTTTGCCTACATCTGGGGCTATGCCATAGGATCCATGAAAGAAGCCGATGCAAGGATAATTAATCTTGAAACCAGTATAACCAAGAGTCAGGATTACCTCAACAAAGGCATAAATTATCGTATGCATCCCAAAAATATTACTTGCCTGGACATTGCCAATATAGATTGCTGTGTTTTAGCAAACAACCATGTATTGGACTGGGGCCAAAAAGGGCTTTTGGAAACCCTGGAGACACTCGAAAAGGCAGAGATAAAATATTCCGGCGCGGGCAGGAATGACCGCGCGGCCAAAGCACCTTGTATTTTAACTGTTGAGGGAAAGGGCAGGATCCTGGTCTTTTCTTTCGGCTTATCTTCAAGCGGGATACCGCACAATTGGAAAGCGACTGAGCATCGTCCGGGGCTGAACGTACTTACTAATTTGTCTATGGAGACTATTAAATGGATTGAAAAGGAAATCACACAATATAAACGAGCAGGAGACTTAGTTGTGGCTTCTATCCATTGGGGCGGTAATTGGGGTTATAAAATTCAGGAGGCACATAGGGCATTTGCGCATAACCTGATTGACCATGCAGGGGTCGATATTATCCATGGCCATTCTTCACACCATTTCAAAGGATTGGAAGTATATAAAAACAAGCCGATCATATATGGCTGTGGTGATTTTCTAAATGACTATGAGGGAATCAGTGGCCATGAATCTTACCGCAGTGATCTGGGCCTGATGTATTTTGTTAAGTGGGATTGCACAAAAGGAGATTTTGACTCGCTGATGATGGTCCCCACACAAATCAGGAAATTACAAATAAATAAACCCAATAAAAAGGATTGTAACTGGATAAAGAATGTCTTGAACAGGGAAGGGAAAAAGTTTGGCACCAAAGCGGAATGGGTTAATGAGCATACTTTGAACCTGGTTTGGAATTGATTTTGTTGTTAAGTCCGAAAATAAGCGTGTTCAATGATCAAGATCATTACAAAACCAATAATTGCAACCTATATTGGATACCTGAATAATAGATTTGATTCCACTTATCATGAAAGACACTTTATACATACCACGGAAGAAAACGCCAAATATGCCAGATTACGAATCTTTATGTAGTGAGTTTAAATGGACGGATGAATTTAAAAATTTGGATAGACTACCAGGTGGCGGTCTCAACATAGCGTATGAAGCAGTGGACAGGCACGCCAATAGCGATCTTGCCAATACGGCTGCACTAAGATGGATTCGGAAGGATCGATCTTTTGTAGACTTCACTTATGCCGATTTAAAAATTCAGACCTCGCGATTTGCAAATGTTCTGGAAAAGCTGGCTATAAAAAAGAACGATAGCATTTTTTCTCTTGCAGGAAGAATCCCTTCCTTGTACGTTGCCGCATTGGGAACACTAAAAACCGGCGCAGTTTTTTGTCCCCTGTTTTCAGTTTTTGGACCAGAACCTGCTTTTCAGCGCTTAAGCAAAGGGAAGGCAAAAGTTTTAATTACTACAACAAAACTATATCAGAAAAAAATAAAACAATTGATGCCTCGACTTCCGTTGCTTAGGCATATTTTATTGACAGATGCAGAACAACATATAGACAATAAGGTCTTGTCCCTATCCATGTTAATGGATGAAGCTCCTGATGAATACCTAATTAGCAATACACAGCCGGAAGATCCTGCTTTATTGCATTTTACAAGTGGTACCACCGGGATGCCAAAAGGTGCTTTACATGTTCATCAAGCGATCCTTACACATTATGTTACAGGAAAATATGTACTCGACCTCCAGCCCGGTGATATATTCTGGTGTACAGCCGATCCTGGATGGGTAACCGGAACTTCTTATGGGATCATTGCCCCTCTGGTCAATGGGGTTACCAATATTATTGACGAAGAAGAGTTCGATGCAGCGCGCTGGTATTCAATACTTGAAGAACACCATGTCAATGTTTGGTATACTGCTCCAACGGCTATTCGCAGGTTAATGCGCCTCGATTTTAAGCCACTGGAAAAGTATGATCTGTCTAACCTGCGGCTAATACATAGTGTTGGGGAACCATTGCAGGCAGAAGAAGTGATTTGGGGCAAAAAGACTTTTGGAATGCCTATTTGCGATAACTGGTGGCAAACGGAGACCGGAGGCATTATGATTTCTAACTATAGTTCTATGGAAGTACGGCCTGGTTCTATGGGCAAACCATTGCCAGGGATCGAGGCTGCAATTGGAAATATTGTTGAGGACGAAGTACAGCTCTTAACAAAACCTATGCAACAAGGACATCTTTTGCTAAAAATAGGATGGCCGTCAATGTTCAGGGCATATCTTGATGAGGAGGAACGCTATAATAAATGTTTTAAAGGAGAATGGTATGTTACCGGTGATCTGGCAAAGAAAGATGAGGATGGCTATTTCTGGTTTGTAGGCAGGGCCGACGACATTATCAAAACGTCCGGCCATATGGTAGGTCCATTTGAAGTGGAAAGTACATTGATGGAGCACCCCGCAGTGTCAGAAGCAGCTATCATAGGGAAACCATATCCTCTCATAGGGGAACTGGTTAAAGCGTTTGTCGTTTTGAAACCCGGGTATGAAGGGAATGATAAAACGAAACTGGATATCAAAGGGTTTACCCGTAAAAAATTGGGACCGGCGGTAGCTCCTAAAGAAATAACATTTACAGACAGTTTACCCAAAACAAAAAGTGGTAAAATCCTGAGGCGATTATTAAAAGCGAGAGAATTGGGATTACCCGAAGGAGACAAATCAACATTGGAATAACATGGAAAAAGAAGGAATAAAAACAAATGCGACAATCAGCAGGGAACTTGGTCTTAAGCTTCTGCACCAGATGATCCTGATCAGAAGGTTTGAGGAGAAGTCTGCTGAATTGTACACCAAAGAAAAAATTCGTGGTTTTCTGCATCTCTATATTGGAGAAGAGGCAGTAGCCGTTGGTGCCATGCATTCATTAAAAGAAGATGATAACATACTGAGTACCTACCGTGAGCATGGCCATGCACTGGCAAGGGGCCTTGATCCGGGAAGTATCATGGCCGAGATGTATGGCAAACAAGAGGGGTGTAGCATGGGACGCGGAGGCTCCATGCATTTATTTGATGCTTCCAAAAGATTTTATGGAGGAAATGCCATTGTTGGAGGCCATTTACCCATGGCAGTGGGTATGGCACTTGCATCCAAAAAACAAGGCCTGAACAATATTACCTGCTGTTTTTTTGGTGAGGGAGCAATTGCAGAAGGAGAATTCCATGAATCTATGAACCTTGCTGCCTTATGGGAAGTTCCTGTTCTTTTTCTCTGTGAAAACAACCTTTACGGCATGGGAACCGCGCTCCGTTTTTCACATTCTGTTCAGGATTTGGAAAAAAAAGGAGCGGCTTACGGGGTAGAGTCAGCAAAGACCAATGGAATGGATCTGCTGGAAGTGAAGAAGGCAGTTGAGAAGGCTACAGCATATATCAAATCTACCGGAAAACCATATTTTCTGGTATGCAACACCTATCGTTTCAGAGCACACTCCATGTTTGATGCCCAACTGTATCGTGAAAAAAAGGAAGTTGATGAATGGAAAAAACGCGATCCTATTCTAACATTTAGCGATCAATTATTACAAAACGAACTAATCTCCGGGGATGATATTGATACAATTGAGGACAAGGTCAGCAAAGAAGTACAAAAAGCCGTTGATTTTGCTGAAGCGGGAACTTTTGAACCTGTTGAAGATTTGAAAAAATATGTTTATAGCCCATAGTCATGACTGATAAAACAACATTGAAAATTACATATAGGGAGGCCCTAAAACAGGGAATGCACGAAGCCCTGATCAATAATAATAAAGTATTCCTGATGGGAGAAGATGTGGGGCGCTATGGAGGTGCCTTTGCAGTCAGTAAAGGATTCCTTGAGGAATTTGGTGAAGATCGTATCATGGATGTACCTCTGTCAGAATCAGGTTTTGTAGGAGCAGGTATAGGTTCTGCTTTGGCCGGGATGCGGCCCATAGTGGAAGTTATGACGGTAAACTTCAGCCTGCTTGCACTAGACCAGATCATTAACAATGCCGCTACTTTATTACATATGTCGGGAGGTCAGATAAACGTCCCGGTGGTTATCCGAATGAATTCAGGAATAGGCAACCAGCTGGCGGCACAGCATTCTCACAGTTGGGAACCATTCTATGCCCATATTCCGGGATTAAAGATCGTTTCAGCCGGCACACATGAGGATGCAAGGGGAATGCTCTTAACTGCCCTGGAAAGTCCTGATCCCGTGGTTATTTTTGAGTATACTTCCCTGCTCAACATGGAATCGGAAATCCCGTCCGGTTCAGGGGCAGTAGATATTGATAAAGCTAAAGTACGAAGGGAAGGAAAAGATCTTTCGATCATTACATATGGCCCTGGAGTATACAAAGCTTTGGCAGCGGCAGAAATATTGGCTTCATCCGGAATTGATGTAGAAATAATTGATCTTCGTGTCCTCAATCCTATCGATAATGAAACAATTATAAATTCTGTAGCTAAAACCCTTGAACGGCTTTGCGGAATTGAGGTGCCTATTCCATATCCCAAACATTTGGAGGATGCATCGATTCCACAGAAACAGGATATCGTTGACTCGGCTTTAAAAATGATACAGAATGATTGAATTTACAATGCCCAGTCTTGGCGCCGATATGGAGGATGGTACGCTCGTAGAATGGAGGGTAAAATCTGGCGATTTTGTTAAACGAGGTGATATCATAGCCGATGTTGATACCCAAAAAGGTTTGATTGAAATAGAAGTCTTTGATCAAGGCACCATCGATGAGCTTATTGTCAAAGAAGGGGAAAAAGTTCCTGTAGGAACTATAATGGCCATCATCATCCCGGTTGGAGAAAAAGTGTCTGCCAAAAAGAAGTTGATGATTAAAAAAGAACCTATAAAAAAGATGGTAAAAGAGGGTTCAATAAAAGTTGATGATCGATTAAAGATATCCCCCCTGGCAAAAAAAATTGCGAAGGAAAAAGGAATCGATCTGTCAACCATAATAGGAAGCGGTCCGGAAGGTAGTATTATAAAAAAGGATATCGACCTGGCTATTGCTAAGAAAGTGGAATCGCATGTAGAGGTTACTGGAGGCAAAAAAGAAATAGCTGCGAAAGGTCTGCGAACGGCAATTGCTTCTGCCATGAGCAAGTCCAACAAAGAGATTCCTCATTTTTACCTTGAGACAAGGATTGATATGACAAAAGCGCTCAATTGGTTGCGTGAATCAAATAAGGAAAGGGAGCTTAAAGACAGGTTGCTGGCTGTTGCACTGCTGATTAAAGCAACAGCGAAAGCGATAAAAGAAGTGCCATCGGTTAATGCTTTTTGGGAAAATGGTCTGAAGTTGAAAAATGCGATCAATATAGGCTTTGCTGTTTCATTGCGCAAAGGAGGCGTTGTGACTCCGGCAATACGGGAGGATGACAAAAAATCACTGAAGCAGTTAATGGCCCTTTTGAATGATTTGATACCGCGTGCAAGGGCATTGCAATTAAGAAGTTCCGAATTGAGCGAATCAACCATTACAATTTCCAATATTGGGGAAGGCAGCACGGACAAAGTTTTTGGGGTTATATATCCGCCTCAGGTTGCCATTTTAGGATTCGGCAATATTGTGGAAGAAGCATGGGCGGAGGATGGTGAATTAAGCGCCCGCCCCGTTGTTCATGTCACACTCGCCGCAGACCACAGGGCCATTGATGGTTATCTGGGGAGCAGGTTTTTGATGGCCCTTAAGAGGAATCTACAAAAGCCCGAAGCCCTATGAAAGACGAGGAAACAAAAGTAACTATCCTTAAATTGCTGCAAGAAATAGCACCGGACATTGATCCCGAAGAACTCGGAATGGATGACAATATCAGGGAAGTTTTTGGTATCGACTCATTCGATTTTCTGCAACTCATAATTAGTCTCGACAAGGAATTCGGGATCACAACCCCGGAAGAGGATTATGGCAAAATAACTACCCTCAGGTCTCTGATAACATATGTAAAAACTTCAAAATAGACGCTTAACTTAGTTTTTAACAATACCAGATCTAAAATTACTATTAGATTATATTCTTTTTGAGTCTCCCTAGTTTTATCAATCAAATTAAATACCTAAGTTTATTGAAAGAAACGAAGAATATGAGAGCGGCAATTACATTAAAATCTGGCGGTCCGGAAGTCATTGAAATTCAGGAGAAACCTGTCCCGGAAACCAAAAGTGGTTGGGTTTTAATAAAAATAAAGGCTTTTGGGTTAAACAGATCCGAAATGTTTACCCGTCAGGGCCATTCCCCAAATGTTGTATTTCCCAGAATTCAGGGTATAGAATGTGTGGGTACCGTTGAAGAAGACTTATCAGGAACATATACCAAAGGTCAGAAAGTAGCCGCTATCATGGGCGGTATGGGAAGGGAATTTGATGGTGGTTACGCAGAGTATACCCTGGTACCACTGCAAATCGTATTTCCCTTTAAAAGCAATTTACCATGGAGTACCCTTGGTGCTATTCCGGAGATGTTTCAAACTGTTTCGGGGTCTTTAACGCAGGCACTCGAGGTCAATGAGGAAGAAACATTACTTATAAGAGGTGGCACATCGTCCATAGGCATGCTATCCTGCCAGCTGGCAAAACATTTGGGACTCACCGTTATTTCTACCACCAGAAATGAAGCTAAAAAGAAATTTCTTATTGAAAACGGGGCAGATCATGTCCTTATAGATAATGGAACAGTTTCTCCGGAATTAAGAACATTGTTCCCCGAAGGCGTAAACAAGGTCCTGGAATTAATTGGAATAAAAACCCTGAAAGACTCTTTGAAGTGTATTAAACCCAAAGGTATAGTTTGCATGACAGGAATACTTGGCGGTGAATGGACCCTTAAGGAGTTTACCCCCATGGGTGACATCCCTTCTTTGGGAAGATTAACTGTTTACATGGGAGACGCGGCTAATTTAAGAAAAGAATTGTTGCAGGATTTTATTGATGCCGTTGAGAATGGCGAAATAACGCTTAATATTGACAAGGTTTTTAGTCTGGAGGAGATTGTTGAAGCCCATACCTATATGGAAAGTAATCAGGCAAAAGGAAAACTGGTAGTAGAATTATAGGTCTATAGTCCCCCTTATACTTGCTTAAATAAGCTATTGTAAGGCGTTTCTAATTTTCCTACATTATAAAAGCATAAGCTAAAACATGAAAAAAACTACTTCTTCAAAAGCTTCAAGAAAAACAGGATTAGCTCCGGGTACTGTGGTCTACGTTGGAAAAAAGGCCGGCAAAGATCTATTTATAGATGTTTTTGATTACAACAAGGATTATCTGGATGAGAAGAAACTCAAAAATATTGAAGAAGTTTTTTCTTTTGAAAACAAGGACACCATAACATGGATTAATGTCAATGGGCTCAATCATGTAAAGGAGATTGAAAAATTAGGGAAAGATTTTGAGCTGCACCCCCTGATCCTTGAAGACATTGCCAATACCCAGCAAAGACCCAAACTGGAAGAGCATGAGGAATATATCTTCGTGGTTTTAAAAATGCTCTATTTTGATAAAGATCAGAATCTGAAATTCGAAAATATTAGTTTTATTCAGGGTTCCAATTATGTTTTGACTTTTCAGGAAGCAGATGGGGATGTTTTTGATACTGTAAGGGACCGATTGCGAAATAGTAAGGGCCGCGTAAGGAGCAATGGTGCAGACTACTTACTTTATGCGCTTATGGATGCCATAGTGGATAATTATTTTAACCTTATGGAAATAATGGGGGAAAAGATTGAAGAATTAGAGGAAAATTT
The DNA here is from genome assembly GCF_947258525.1 of uncultured Eudoraea sp. Classification (GTDB taxonomy): domain Bacteria; phylum Bacteroidota; class Bacteroidia; order Flavobacteriales; family Flavobacteriaceae; genus Eudoraea. The sequence goes on along the minus strand of NZ_CAMYIP010000070.1, from coordinate 15,747 downwards.
ATTTTCGGAAAAACCAAATAAGGATCTCATCCATGAAATCCACGGTCTCAAACGGGAAATTCTTAAAATACGACGTGCAGTATACCCCCTTCGGGAAGTAGTTAACCACATAGATAAAGTTGATCCCTCACTTATTACCGAAAAAACGCAATTATACCTCAGGGATTTGTATGATCATGTAATTCAGGTATCGGAGAGTATAGATATTCAGAGAGAATTAATCTGGAGTCTTATGGACATGCACATGACTACTATTAGTAACCGCATGAATGAAGTAATGAAAGTACTCACAATTATGGCAACCATCTTTATCCCGCTTACTTTTATAGCGGGTGTCTATGGAATGAATTTCGAAAACATCCCCGAGCTTAAATTTGAATATGGGTATTTTGTGCTGTGGGGTGTTATGGTTGTAGTATTTTTAGCCATGCTCTACTACTTTAAGCGCAAAGAGTGGCTTTAAAATGGAGGTCCTTATAAAAATTTATACAATCAGTAGAGCGCCATGGATTTATCCTTCTTTTTATTTTTCCTTTTTGATTTGTTCCTCTTTACATAGTATTTACCTTCTTTTTTAGAAAACAATTCAATACTAACGCCAACGGTAACTCCTCCTAGGACTGTTGCACCCAAATCGCCATTATCCCATTCACCGCCATTCCCCTTATCAATTGCTTCTTTGGCTAATCCGGCCAAAAAACTTGCTGCAACAGAACCGGTTACCGTCCAAAAACGATTTCTCTTGGTTACTTTAGAGGCAATTAAAGCACCGGTTGCACCAGCAAATGCCCCGGCCGCAAAGTGAAGGGCCTTATCTTGTTCTACTTGTCCTCGCATTGAAAATTGGATAAGAAGCACTAGAACTAAAGTAGACGTGAAAACTGCTCTCATTAGTCTAAAATATGAATATTTTATTGAATACAATTTCCCCTTTGCCAAATACATTTTGTTATATTAAATTAATTGCATTTTAGCTACAATATTATTTCCGGATTCTCCCATTCCTCCCTACTTTTCCTTACTTTTAATCGTCCAATAAAAAATATCTTATGAAGTTCAATTCGTTATATTTCTTAATCCTTTGTTCTATCATATTTTTAGGTTGTAAGAATAAGCTAACCAATAAAGAAACCGTGATGGAAGAAAAAAAGATTTTATATGCCAATACAATAAATCCGGATGATTTTAAAGCCGTTATTGATGGTGATAGTGTTAACTTATATACCCTGACTAATAAAAACGGACTAAAAGCTGATTTCACGAATTACGGACAACGATTAATTGCCTTACATGTGCCGGATAAGGATGGGAAGATGGGGGACGTAGTTCTTGGTTTACCCACACTCGACGCCTACATAAATGGCCCTAAAAACAACTTCGGAGCAGTTATTGGCAGGTATGGAAACCGAATAGCAAAAGGCAAGTTTTCCATAGGGAAAATCAAATATAAATTAGCGAAGAATAACGGGGAAAACCATTTGCACGGTGGCACTATTGGTTTTGACGCAGTCATATGGAAAGCGAGGCAAACGGCAGCCAATCAAATTGAATTTACACGTGTTTCTCCTGATATGGAAGAAGGCTATCCGGGTAACCTGGATGTAAAAGTAACCTACAACCTTTCAGATGAAAATGAATTAACAATCAGCTATGAAGCAACCACTGATAAGACCACTGTTATAAATTTAACCAACCATTCCTATTTTAATCTTAAGGGCGAAGGCGAGGGTGATGTTAATGATCATATTATGATGATTAACGCTTCAGGGTACACTCCTGTTGATGCCGGACTTATCCCTGTTGGGACCATTGAAAGTGTTGACGGCACAGCCTTTGATTTTACCAACCCGAAAACAATTCGCAAAGATCTGGATAGCAATCATGCACAAATGGTTATTGGGGGAGGTTATGATCATAATTTTGTTCTCAATGAATCTCCTAAAAATAGTGAAGGACTTGTCCTGGCTGCGAGGGTTACCGAACCTGTTAGCGGCCGCATAATGGAAGTATATACCTCCGAGCCGGGAGTTCAACTTTACGGGGGTAATTTTTTAAATGGGACCAGCATTGGTAAAAGCGGAAAACCTTACGCGAAAAGAAATGCTTTTTGCCTGGAAACACAACATTTTCCTGATTCACCAAACCAACCAAAATTCCCAAGCACTCTGTTAAAACCGGGTGAGATATACAAATCCACAACCGTTTATAAATTCGATGTGGTAAAATAAGTAATTTTACATATTTCAACTAATTCGTAATAACTATGCAAGTAGAATGGAAGGGCGTGATGCCCGCTGTAACTACCAAATTCACAGAGGTGGATACTCTGGATTTAAAAATGTTTGAGGTTAATATAAATGCCCAGGTTGAGGCAGGTGTTAGCGGAATTATTCTGGGGGGTACCCTGGGGGAGGCCAGTACACTTTCTGACGATGAAAAGAAGATTCTGATTGAGACTACAGTGGGTATTGTAGATGGGAAAATACCCGTTATCATAAACGTAGCCGAACAATCTACCAAAGGGGCTATTAAGGCTGTAAATAACGCAGAGAAATATGGTGCAAGCGGACTTATGATGCTACCCCCCATGCGCTATAAAGCAAATGATTTTGAAACGGTTACTTATTTTAAGGCCATTGCCCAAAGTACAGAACTGCCCATCATGATCTATAACAATCCGGTAGATTATGGAATTGAAGTTACCCTGGATATGTTTGAAGAAATGCTAAACTGCAACAACATACAGGCAGTAAAAGAATCTACTCGCGATATCTCTAATATTACCCGGATGCGAAACAGATTCGGAGATCGGTTAAAAGTTCTTACGGGCGTTGATACCCTTGGACTTGAAAGTATATTAATGGGGGCTGAAGGCTGGGTGGCCGGCCTGGTCTGTGCCTTTCCCCAGGAAACTGTAGCAATTTTTGAACTTGCAAAAGCTGGCAGAATTGCCGAGGCCCTGGAAATATACCGCTGGTTTTTACCGCTATTGGAATTGGATATCAGCCCGCAACTTGTGCAGAATATCAAACTGGCTGAAGTTGCCACAGGTATAGGTACGGAAAACGTCAGGGCTCCAAGGCTGCCTCTTCGCGGAGAGGAACGCCAAAGGGTCTTAAAAATTATTGAAGAAGGGATGAAAACCAGACCCAAATTACCGGATTATCAAGCTTTGAAAAAATCAACTTTTCATACTGCATAACAAACACGACTATGATTACAGGGAAAAATTATATTGGAAATAAATATTCAGCCAAAGGAGGCATCACCTATAAAACTTTTAATCCTAAATTAAATCTGGAAAACGAATGGACCTTTTATGAAGCCACAGAGGAGGAGCTGAATGAAGCAGCAAAACTTGCCTCTGAAGCTTTTGAAAGTTACAGAAATTTTACAGCGGAACGCAAAGCAGTCTTTTTAAGAGTAATTGCCGATGAAATAGAAGCCCTTGGTGATGTGCTTATTGAAACTTATTGTCAGGAAAGCGGCCTACCCGAAGGAAGGGCGAAAGGAGAACGTGGCCGAACGGTAGGTCAGTTAAGAACTTTTGCCAACACCTTGGAAGATGGTTCCTGGCAGGAGGCCAGCATAGATACGGCCCTGCCAGACAGAACCCCTGTACCAAAACCTGATATAAGAAAGATGCTTTTCCCTATAGGACCAGTCGCGGTATTTGGCTCCAGTAATTTTCCACTAGCCTATTCAACCGCCGGTGGCGATACCGCCAGTGCTCTAGCAGCAGGTTGTCCGGTTATTGTAAAGAGTCATCCAATGCATGCCGGAACCGGCGAACTAGTGGCCTCAGCCATTCAAAAAGCGGCAAAAAAGACCGATATGCCCAATGGGGTCTTTTCCAACTTAAACAGCAGTGGAATTGAAGTAGGCAAGCAACTTGTTAAACACCCGGCGATAAAAGCGGTCGGATTTACCGGAAGTATAAGAGGTGGAACAGCCCTGCAAAAATTAGCTGGCGAACGTCCTGAACCCATTCCGGTTTTCGCGGAAATGGGCAGTATTAATCCTGTAGTGATTTTTCCATCTGCCCTGGATGAAAAAGGCAATTATTGGGCAGAACAATATGCGGGGTCAATAATGCTTGGGGCAGGACAATTTTGCACCAATCCCGGACTTATTTTAGGCCTTAAAAGTGAAGCCTTAGACACTTTTATCAGTTCCCTTGGGAAAGAAATTGCGAAACTGGAACCCAGTTGTATGTTGCATCCCAATATTTACGGTAATTATGAAAAAGGCAAGCAAATAGCTTCTGAACAGTCGGGTACCAGTCCTATAGCAAATTTTGAAACAGAATCTCAGCCCTATTTCGCCCAACAGCTTGTGCTTACAACCGAAGGAAAAAATTTTCTTGAGAATCCTAAACTACACCAGGAAGTATTTGGCCCCTTTTCTATTGTTGTTCAGTGTGAGGACGCTCTTGAACTTACAACCATACTAACTCATTTGGAAGGACGAAGTAGGTGAACATGGAAATATTGTGGCTGCCCTCGGTAGTAGGGTTGGCCGGATTATTTTTAATGGCGTTCCTACCGGAGTAGAAGTTTGTCCCTCTATGGTGCATGGCGGACCATTTCCTGCCTCAACAGATAGCAGGTTTACCGCGGTAGGCCCTTATGCCATAAAACGTTGGGTTAGACCGGTTGCCTTTCAAAACTGGCCTCAGGATTTTCTCCCGGATGCTCTTAAAGATGGGAATCCCCTGCAAATTTTACGACTGGTGAATGGGGTTTATACAGATGCAGCGATTTAACCGTTTACAGGCCAATGGCAATAACAACCTTTAAGTGTATAGATGCTCATACCTGCGGTAATCCCGTAAGGGTTGTTGCCCAGGGTGGCCCGGATCTGAAAGGCCGGAACATGAGTGAAAAGCGTCAGCATTTTTTAGAATCGTATGACTGGATTCGCAAAGGCCTTATGTTTGAACCTCGCGGACATGACATGATGAGTGGTAGTATTTTTTACCCTCCTGCAGAACCTGTTAACGACCTTGGTATTTTATTTATAGAAACCAGTGGCTGTTTACCTATGTGCGGTCATGGTACTATTGGTTCTATTACTATAGGAATTGAAGAAGGGCTCATACACCCCAAAATCCCCGGAAAGATAAGGCTTGAAACTCCTGCAGGTTTGGTAGAAGTTGTATATCAGAAAACAGATAAAAAAGTAGATTGGGTAAAATTCAACAATGTAAAATCCTTTCTCGCAGCCAGCGAATTAAGTGTCGAAAGCACTTATTTAGGCACCATAGTTTTTGATGTTTCGTATGGCGGGAATTTTTATGCCATTGTAGACCCTCAGAAAAACTTTAATGGGTTACAGGATTATACCGCCACGGAACTCATTCAGTATAGTCGGGAAATTAGGGAAGCTATCAATATAAAATATGCTGGTCAATTTGTACATCCGGAAAATGAAACCATCAGAGATGTGAGCCACATTCTGTGGACCGGCAAAACTTTAGCATCAAATGCGAGCGCCCGGAATGCTGTTTTTTATGGGGATAAGGCTATTGATCGTTCGCCCTGCGGAACAGGGACCTCCGCCAGGATGGCCCAATGGCATGCAAAAGGCCTCCTGAGACCAGGCGAAGACTTTATCCACGAGAGTTTTATTGGGTCCCAATTTACAGGACGTATTGAAGAAGTTACTACTTTAGATAACCAACCGGCTATTATCCCAAGCATTCAAGGATGGGCCAGGATTTATGGATACAATAAAATAATCATTGATGATGATGACCCCTTTGCAGAGGGCTTTCAGGTAATTTAATATGAGTAAGCGTATAGTTATCATTGGTGGCGGAATTGCAGGATTGAGTTCTGCCTATTATCTTAATAAGGAAGGGCATCAGGTAACGGTCATAGATAAGTCTGATATTACTGCCGGGGCTTCTTTTGTAAACGCAGGCTACATAACTCCTAGCCATATTATTCCACTGGCTTCTCCGGGAATGATTGCTAAAGGCATTAAATGGATGTTTAATTCGGCAAGTCCGTTTTATTTGAAACCACGTTGGGATCCTGATTTTTTCAAATGGTCCTGGTATTTTCACAAGTCTTCAACTAAAGCGAAAGTGGCAAGGGCCATTCCAATAATCAAAGATATTAATATCTTAAGCCGTGGTTTGTTCGAAGACATATATGCTTCAGGTGATTTAGGCGAATTTCAACTAGAAAATAAAGGCCTGCTCATGCTGTATAAAACAGATAAAGCAGGAGAAGATGAATTAGAAGTAGCCCGGAAAGCGCGGTTTCTTGGACTGGAAGTAAAATCGCTGGATAATGCAGCATTGAAGAAGTTGGAACCCAATGTAAAATTAGACGTAAAAGGGGCCATTCATTATGAATGTGACCGCCATACTACCCCAACCGAATTTATGCCTAAAATGCTCAATCATCTCATAAATGCAGGAGTGATCATAAAAACCAACGAAGAGGTCAGGGAAATTTTAACTTCCCAAGGTAAAATCACTGAATTAAGCACATCCAAATCATCTTACCATGCAGATGAAGTTGTGCTGGCAGCAGGTTCCTGGAGTGGCAGAATATCAAAACAATTGGCTGTTAACCTACCCCTTCAAGGAGGAAAAGGATATTCAATTAATGTAAAAAAGCCTACCGGTATTAGTATTCCCGCTGTACTTATGGAAGCTAAAGCAGCGGTAACCCCTATGCAGGGTTTTACCCGTTTTGCAGGCACTATGGAATTTTCAGGAATAAATGATACTATCAGGAAAGAACGGGTAGAGGCCATTGCAAATGCCGCAAAAAGTTACTACCCGGAAATTGAAATAAGCAAAGAAGACAAGTCAAATGCTAAAAGCGGACTTCGGCCGGTAAGTCCGGACGGCTTACCGTATATTGGCAGGAGTAAATCTTATAGCAACCTGGTTTTTGCCACCGGGCACGCCATGATGGGCTGGAGTCTTGGCCCGGCAACAGGTAAACTTGTTTCGGAAATTATTGACGGCAAAAACACAGCCATGGATATTAAACCATTTAACCCGGACAGAAAATTTTAAAAAAGAAAGTATAAGACCATAATAAATAGAAATGGGTAACCAGGATTTGGATAAAGTGATTGTAAATTCTCCCGGGAGAATCAATATTATTGGGGAGCATACAGACTACAACCTGGGATATGTGTTACCTACTTCAATAGACAAGAGAATTCGGCTCACAATTGAGAGAAACAATACAGATACCCAATGTGAAATAAGAAGTGAGGGGTATAAAAAAGCACTTCTTGTTGATCTCAAGCACATCGCACCAAGCAACACCCAATGGGAAAATTACATTCTGGGGGTGTTGTATGAAATTTATAAAAGAAATAAAGAACTAAAAGGCTTTCAATGTACTATAGAAAGTGATCTGCCGGTTGGCTCAGGGGTCAGTTCTTCGGCGGCCCTTGAATGTGGCCTGGCCTTTGGGTTGAATGAACTTTTTGATCTGGGATTGTCTAAACATGAAATTGTAACACTTTCCCGGGATGCGGAACACAATTATGTAGGCACCAAATGTGGAATAATGGACCAGTTTGCTTCAGTAATGGGCAAAAAAGATCATGTGATCTTACTGGACTGTAAAAGTATGGATTACACATATGTTCCTTTTTCTATTGCTCCGTACAAATTGGTATTATTAAACAGCAATGTCTCTCATAGTCTGGCCAGTAGTGAATATAACACACGGAGAAATGAATGCGAAGAAGGCGTTTCCATTCTGCAAAAAAAATATCCAAACATTTCATCGCTCAGGGATGCAAGTTTAGAGATGATAGATGCAGGTAAAATTGATATGAGTCCCAAGGTATTTGATAGATGTACTTATGTAGTACAAGAGAACATAAGGGTATTGAATGCGGTGGAGGCTTTAGAAAAAGGTGATTTAAAAAAGCTTGGAACATTAATGTATGAAACTCACGAAGGCCTGCGAAATTTGTATGAGGTAAGTTGTCCTGAACTTGACTTCTTGGTAGATTTTTCAAAGAACGAGGATGAGGTTTTAGGTTCCAGGTTAATGGGGGGAGGCTTTGGAGGTTGTACTATCAATTTGGTCCATGAAGATGCCGCAGATTCATTTATTCAATCGGTATCTGAAGCCTATGAAAAGGAATTCAATATTAAGCTGTCTCATTTTGAAGGACATCCAAGTACCGGTACAACTCTCCTTTAACCTCGGGCTAAAATAGTGACTCTTTTTTTTGTACTTTAAAAGTGTAATAAAAACACAACTATGAAAGTACCTAAACACAACCGTCGGGAATTTGTAAAAAAAAGTGGCTTGGGCCTTATGGGATTAACCCTTCTACCCTCTCTGGTAGGTAAAGTAGCAGCAAGTGACCGACTTCGTGTAGCCCATATTGGGGTCGGTGGAATGGGAAACAACCATATGCAATGGTTCACCGGGTTGGATGAAGTAGAGGTGGTTGCCCTTTGCGATGTAGATGAATTACACTTAGCCCAAACTTTAAAAACTTTGGAAGGCATGCAACCGGGTTCCAAAGCGAGTGGATACAGTGATTTTCGTAGGATTTTAGATCGAAAAGATATTGACGCTATCACCTGCGCTACGCCGGATCATTGGCACAGTCAAATAGCGACCCTCGCTTTTCAGGCGGGCAAAGATGTTTATGGCGAAAAACCCCTTTCATATGATGTGAAAGAAGGGCAGATGATGCTCAAAGCCCAAAAGAAATACAACCGTATTTTTCAATTGGGCACGCAGATACATGCGACTGATAATTACCACCGGGTGGTAGAACTCATCCAGGCCGGGGCTATAGGTAAAGTTAATACGGTTAGGTTGTGGAAAACCGGAGGACCTGCGGAATTGAAAGAGACTAAAGTCAAACCAATTCCTAAAACTCTGGATTGGGATATGTGGCTGGGACCTGCTCCATATGTGGATTATGTTCCTGCTAAATGCCATTTCACCTATCGCTATTTTATGGATTATTCAGGTGGGGTGTTTGCGGATTTCTGGTGCCATATAGCTGATGTAGTTTACTGGGCCATACAGCCAAAAGGCCTGAAACATATTTCAGCAAGAGGAGAAGAAGCGGATGGAATAGCCAATACCCCTAAATGGATAGATGTGGACTACGAATTTGAAGACTTGAAACTGTTCTGGACTTCAACACCTCCGGATGTTCCCGGTGCAGCCGGAAGAGGGATAGGAGCCTATTTTGAAGGCGAGAAAGGTACGCTGATTTGTGATTATGAAACGCGAGAGATTACGATCAACGGGGAGACAGTTACCGATATTCCTGAAATTCCAAAAACCCTAATGCGTTCTCCCGGCCACCAGCAGAATTTTGTAGATGCCGTGAAATCACGTAATCCTTCAGAATCTAATCTGGCTTATGCCAGGGAGATGACACTTCCCATGCATTTAGGATTGATCTCATGGCAGCTGAATAGAAAACTTGAATGGAATTCTGAAAAAGAAAAATTTATCGGAGACAAAGAAGCAAATGCATTGCTTTACAGAAAACCCAGAAAAAAATGGGATTTAGCTTGATTAAAATACTTGATCAATTAACAAGAAATATGCGACCTTAATGATCTATCAATCAAATTGAAAATGAAAATTATGGAAACTAAGAAACTTCCGGAATTACCTTTTGATAAATGGACAGACACTCGTTTAACCATTCACTTAATACTACAAATAATAGGTAAGACACGATTGAAATCAACCACCAGAAAAAACCATTGGTGGTATATTACCCTTTATGTAACCCCCAGGGGTTTTGGCACGCATGGTATTCCCATAAATGAAGGTCTGGACAGCTTTGAAATAGAGCTTGATATTAAGAGAAAAGCCGTTATCATCTCACGAAGTTCCGGTGAAGATATTGTATTATCCCTTAATGATAATCCTAGTATTGCAGAATTTTATACGCGCTTTATGGCCGAAATAAATGGTCTTGGTGTATTTCCTAAATTCATTGAAAAACCCTTTGATGTAGATATCGATAAACGCTTTGATGAGATAACTGAATACCATCATTACCATTGGAAGTATATCAATACCTTTTGGAAACTGATGCTATGGAATAACAGTGTTTTTCAGGAATTTAGCGGCCGTTTTTATGGCAAATCCTGTCCCGTGCATATTTACTGGCACCATCTCGATTTAGTGGTTACCCGATTCTCCGGGAAGAAGCTACCTCCTATGGATAAATCTGCAAGGGTTTTAGAAAAAGAAACCTATTCCCATGAGCAAATTAGTTTTGGATTTTGGGTGGGCGATACCAATATGCCGGAACCAATGTATTACTCCTACACCTACCCTTCCCCTGATGGTATAGATGAGGAAACACTTCAACCAAAAGAAACATTCTGGCAGGACAGCAATGGCAGCCCCATGGCTTTATTGCGATATGAGGATGTTAAGAATTCAACGACCCCTCGAAAAACTGTGCTCAATTTTTTGGAAAGCACCTATAAGGCAGGTGCCAAGAGGGCGAAATGGAATATAGACGAGCTTACTGTACCAGATTTGGATCAACTTTAAACAGAAGCTTATATGAAGCTAATAATCTTATTATTACTTATTATTAGCCTATCTGCCTATTTGATTAAGAAATTCAATATACTCATAAATCACTATGAAACGAAGACAATTTTTAAAGAATACGGCAGCCTGTAGCACTTTACTATCCTTACCTTTTCCTTCTGCCAGCAGGCTGTTTGCAGCGAATCTTTCTTCGGATTTAACCGATCTAAGCGCTTCTGACCTCTCGCTTGCAATACGGACAAAGCAGGCAAGTTGTGTGGAGGTGATGCAGGCCTATCTGGATCGCATCCATCGATATAATCCTGTTTATAATGCCATCGTGAGTATGGTAAGTGATGATGAGTTAATAAGTCGGGCCAGAAAGGCAGACCAGGCACTGGCCAGAAATGAATATTGGGGATGGATGCACGGCATGCCGCATGCAGTAAAGGATTTGGCCCCGGTGGCAGGTTTACCTTATACAAGTGGATCTCCCATGTTTGCTGATCGCATAGCTGAAGAAGATAGTGCTTTAGTAGCCAAAATTAGAAGTCAGGGAGCCATCTTTATTGGTAAGACAAATACTCCGGAATTTGGTTTAGGTTCTCAATGCTACAATCCTGTATTTGGTACTACAGGAAGTGCTTGCAATCCGGCGCTCACCTCTGGAGGTAGTAGTGGTGGTGCTGCGTGTGGGCTGGGCACTCACATGCTTCCGGTAGCCGATGGTGGCGATATGATGGGTTCCTTAAGAAATCCCGGTGCCTTTAATAATGTGATAGGTTTCAGGCCAAGTACAACTGTTGTAATGGATGAGGGAGATGCCAATAATCGACTTCTTTGGACTTCAGGGCCAATGGGTCGCAATACCCGTGATACCATCAGATTATTACAGACAATGGCCCTCAACCCTGTTTTTGATAATTTGAAACCCCTAAGTCTTGAAAAAATCAAAATTGGCTGGCTGGATTCTCTGGATAATTATTTGGCGATGGAACCCGGAATAATAGAATTATGCGAAGCCAGTCTTGCAGAAGTAGCCAGTGCAGGAGCTCAGGTTGAATCCATACAGCCCAATTTTACCATGTCAGATCTATGGGAGAGCTGGACCACGCTGCGCCATTACGGACGAATGAATATGCTGGAATATTACGAGGATCCTACTACCCGTGAATTACTTAAACCAGAGTTGATCTGGGAAATTGAACAAGGCCTGAGTTTTGATGAGAAAGATGCAGAGAATGCCAATATAATTCGCACTAATTGGTATACGGAATTAGACAGAATGTTTGGTGAATTTGATTTCCTGGTTTTGCCAACGGCCCAGGTATTCCCGTTTCCTAAAGAGATCCATTGGCCCAAAGAAATAAACGGAAGAAAGATGGATACCTATCATCGTTGGATGGAAGTGGTTATTTTAGGTAGTTTAGGTGGTATCCCCGTTGTTAATGTCCCGGTCGGATTCGATGCGCAAGGCAGGCCAATGGGTATGCAAGTCATGGGCAAATTTGGAGATGATAAAAAGGTATTGGAGTTTGCATTAGCCTATGAGCAGATCACCGGGCACTTAGATAAAAGACCCGATTTAATTGCAATTGATGATTAGAATTTTCAAATAATCAGTCCAATATACCTGACCCTCTTGATTAAGGATTCATTATCTTCGGCGAAGAAATCAGCTTAAGAAAATACAAACCGCAAATTCTTAAATAAAATATTACGATATGAATTCAAATTTAGCTGTGCTAATAGATGGTGATAATATTCCGTCAGCATATGTTACTGAGATGATGGAAGAGATAGCCAAATATGGCAACCCTACAATAAAAAGGATTTATGGCGACTGGACCAAACCTCGGTTGACCAAATGGAAAAATCTACTTCTGGAAAATGCAATTACTCCTATACAGCAATATGGCTATACCACCGGTAAGAATGCAACAGATTCAGCGATGATTATTGACGCAATGGATATATTGTATTCCGGTAAAGTTCATGGCTTCTGCCTGGTTTCCAGTGATAGTGATTTTACCCGCTTGGCAACCCGACTAAGAGAAGCAGGGATGCAAGTGATAGGAATCGGAGAAAAAAAGACGCCAAATCCGTTTATTGTCGCCTGTGACAAATTTATATATATTGAAATTTTGAAAAACCAATCTAAGGAGGCAGAATCTGAAAGTCAAAAAATAGCAACCAAAGATAGTGTAGACAAAATTACTTCTAAGGAAATTAAATTAATTGCCACAACTATTAACGATACTTCAGACGATGATGGATGGGCTTTTCTGGGGGATGTTGGTAGTTTGTTGCAAAAGAAACAACCGAATTTTGATCCCAGAAATTACGGTTTTCAGAAATTGACGCCTTTAATTAAATCTCTTGGAAAATTTGAGATTGAGCAAAGAGAAAGCTCAAAAAGCAGACATAAATTAATATATGTGAAAAATAAAAAAAGAGGCTAAAGATTCTGGATCAGGTTACTCCTATAATCCACCAAAAACATGAAAAATAAAATTTTACATCTTTTTTTAGAATGGTCGCAGATAATTTTTAACCCCTCTCTTAATAATCCGGGCCAATTGCATCTAACCTCTTTATTTTTTAAGTGTTTTATGGTTAGCGGACTATTACTTTCGGTTTCCTGCCGGGATAAAGAACCGCAAACTGATCTTGCTGCTGCCAATAGTACTATTTTAGATTACCCCATTCAACCGGTACCTTTTACTTCAGTTCAAATTGAGGATCAATTCTGGACTCCCCGTATAGAAACCAATCGGAAAGTAACGTTACCTTATAATTTTAAAAAATGTGAGGAAACAGGTAGGATTCGAAATTTTGCCATTGCCGGCGGATTGGAAGAGGGGGAATTTGAAGGCATATACTTTAATGACTCAGATGTCTTTAAAGTAATTGAGGGGGCCAGTTACTCACTGCAAGTACATGATGATCCCGAACTCAAATCCTATCTGGACGATTTGATTGCCAAGATCGCGGCAGCTCAGGAAGAAGATGGATATCTATATACGAACCGCACCATAGACCCTGAAAAGGCCGCTGACGGTGGAGGAACTAAAAGATGGACCAATCTCCAAACCTACCACGAATTGTATAATGTGGGACATTTGTATGAAGCAGCAGTTGCACATTACCAGGCAACCGGGGAGAGAACCTTATTGGATGTTGCCCTTAAAAATGCAGACCTGGTGGAAAAAGTATTTGGGCACGGCAAAAACATGGGGGTCCCGGGTCATCAGGAAATAGAACTTGGGTTAGTGAAACTATACCGCATTACGGGAGAAAAAAAATATCTGGACCTTGCCAAATTTTTTATAGATCAGCGGGGCAATGCAGAAGGCCACAATACCACAGAGGGGAAATATGCCGGGAAGTATCAGCAAGACCACGTGCCGCTCGCAGAACAAGAAGAGGCTGTCGGACATGCCGTAAGGGCCGGGTATTTCTATGCGGCGGCTACAGATGTAGCTGCGCTGACCGGAGAGAGCGCTTATGATGAAGCACTCGATAAAATTTGGAATAATATCGTACACCAAAAGATTTATCTCACCGGGGGAATTGGCGCAGAACCCAGGCATGAAGGCTTTGGACCCAATTATGAACTCCCCAATGCAACGGCTTATACCGAAACCTGTGCCGCAATTGCACTAATGCTTTGGAATCAACGCATGTTTCTTAAAAGCGGAGAGGTGAAATATATAGACGTTTTTGAGCGAACACTCTATAATGGTTTTCTTTCCGGGGTTTCTTTTGAAGGCAATACGTTCTTTTATCCAAATCCGCTTGAGGCCGATGGATTCACCAAATTTAACCAGGGTGTTTGCGGAAGGTCCCCGTGGTTCGATTGCTCTTGCTGCCCGGTAAATGTTGTACGCATTTTACCTTCGCTTCCGGGCTATATCTATGCAACTAAAGAGAACGAAATATTCGTAAACCTTTATATGGGTAATAAGGCCGAGATTGCCCTGGGAGACGAATACCTGCAGCTCAGTCAGACTACAAACTACCCCTGGGATGGGCAGGTTGAAATTGAAGTATTAAATACTCCAACTACAGCTGCAGTAATTAACTTAAGAGTTCCCGGATGGGTACGGAATGAAGTCATGGATGGCGATCTTTATAGCTATACAGATGAACATAAACCAAAAGTATCCCTAAAAGTAAATGGCAAAAGTGTGAATCATGAAATAGTAGATGGCTACATAACTCTTGAAGAAAATAACTGGCAAAGGAATGATAGGATAACCATTACGTTTGAAATGCCTGTTCGGAAAGTGGTAAGCAATGAACTTGTAACGGCTAACAGAGGCAAAATGGCCTTAGAACGCGGACCCCTTGTTTTTTGCGCTGAAGAAGTAGACAATCCCAAAGGAATACTGAATTCGCAGGTACCGGCTGATGAAGTATTTGACTATTCTTATGAACAGGACTTACTTGGTGGCGTGGGCAAAATAACAAGTACAACGCTTACCGCTATCCCTTATTATGCCTGGGCACATAGGGGAAATGGGGAAATGGCGGTTTGGTTAAATAAGATTCCTATTCAATGAAGAATACAGTTTCTCCATTGTTGGTGATTTTGGTACTCCTTATCCTTTTTCAAAGTTGTGAATCCCCCAAGGAAGAACCTAAAAAACAACTTCCTCCAAATATTATTCTGATCCTTGCAGATGATATGGGATATTCAGATATTGGCTGTTTCGGAGGGGAAATTAATACCCCTGTACTGGACCAACTGGCAATGAATGGATTAAGGTTTACTCAATTTTACAATGGGGCTCGTTGTTGTCCCAGCCGTGCCTCTTTGCTTACCGGATTATATCCCCAACAGGCAGGAATAGGCCATATGGTATATGACAGGGGAACGCCTGCATTCAGAGGAGATTTGAGTAGCAATGCGGTAACCATTGCCGAAGCTTTAAAAAGAGGGGGTTATTCTACCTATTTGTCCGGAAAATGGCATATTACCCCTTACGTCATAGATAAGCCGGATAAAAGTAACTGGCCAAGGCAAAGAGGTTTTGATAAGTTTTATGGAATGATCTCCGGAGCAGGCAGCCATTATGATCCTCGTTCTTTGGCAGAAGACAATGACTATGTGCCCCCATCAGAAGATTTTTATAGCACCACAGCTTTCACAGATTATGCCGTTAAATGTATAAAAGAACACAATAGGGTTTCTCCCTTTTTTCTCTATTTATCATATCCCGCG
>NZ_CAMYIP010000069.1 GCF_947258525.1 uncultured Eudoraea sp. | reverse complement strand
CATATGGATAACAATTATGGCCATTTCATTTATGACCATGATAACAATTGGAATAAAGGCCGGATTTACCAAACCCAGGGGTTTGATTGCCGTAGTACCTATGATTTTGGCATTTGCTGCCCTTACTACACTTATCGTAGATCTTAACCGCCCTCAAAAAGGATTATTCAAGGTAGGGCAACAATCTATGATTTCCGTTCAAAAAAGCATGCAAGAAAATGCTAACTAACACCGGTGTTAGTAAGGTAATTTTTAAAATCGATTTTTCAATCTTCCTATTTAATTTATATTCCGTTATACCATAGGGCTTTAAAGTATGATAAAAGTCATTTTACTTTCTTAGTCAAACACCTACCTTTTAAGCTTAATCCAAAATACTAAATTATGACTTCCGATAAAAAAGATAAAAGCTCATGGGCTATAGGAGGTACTACGCTCATTGGTTTGGGAGTAGGACTTTTTTTTCTCCAGACTTCCCCTATATGGTTCGTGGCATGCCTGATTGCAGGCATAGGTGTAGGTTTGGTTTTGACGGCATTTTTATCCTCCAGAAATCGCTAGAATTGCTTAAATCGGGAATTCTTTCAAATCAGACATTTCAGCCTAATACTTCCCCTCGAAAAACTAAAGAAAATTTAGATGATCCATTTTTTTAGAAAAACAAGAAAACAATTATTTTCAGAAAACAGGTTTACTAAATATTTGTTTTATGCTATAGGTGAAATTATTTTGGTAGTCATCGGGATTCTTATCGCCTTGCAAATCAATAATTGGAACAACCAACGGATAGAAAGGCTAGAAGAAAAGAAGTCATATCGAAAAATAAAGCGACAGATTCAAGATGACAGAAAGGAGCTTGCCGATGTAAAAGCATTTAATACCTATTTCTCCGCTACCTATAAACACGCTAATAAGATTATAAGGAAACAGGATTATAGTAAATCCGATTCACTGGCTCTTATCGCCATGGGATTGTCCCAATATTCAGACTTCAATAGCAGCGGTACAATTTATCAGACTTTAGTTAATAGTGGAAATTTAAAACTCTTAAAAAATGATGAGATTACCAGTTTAATTCAGAAATTGGAAACTACCTACATTTTTGCAAACAAACTGGAATCTATTCACTGGGAGATTATTATAAATGAATTGTCCCCTGCACTAAAAGGCGTAGTAAATTTTGACGCATTTAGAGCTGTACAACCTGAAAAGCTTTATGAGGTGGAAATGCAAAATATTTTTGTGGAAAGTATTTATCTAACCTCGGCAAAAGACTCTGTTTATAGTAAAGCATTGCGAGAAATAGATACAATTATTGAATTAATAGATACAGAACTGGGTGCTGAAAAAGATTAATTACCATTAATTTGTGGTTTAATCAAGTTGTTATAAGATTCGAGGTGGTCAGTACCAGACCTCCCTTAATTTTGATTGAATTCAATTTATAAATAGTCTTGGTTTTTAAAATTCTGTTGTACATTTAATTCTTCACCAAAACTGCCTTGCATGAAAAACATATTTCTATTAATATTACCTCTCTTCTTGGTCTTTGGTTGTAAACAGGAGAAGGAGAAGAAGGAGACAAATGAAAGCTTGCCGCGTATCGCAATTGCCGGATTAGCCATTGAATCGAGTACATTTTCACCCGCTTTAACTGATGAAGAGGCGTTTCATGCAAGGGTTGCAGAGGATGTGTTCTCATTCTATCCTTTCCTGGACATGGATTCTTTAAACAGAAATCGGGCTGAATGGATTCCAACTTTAAGAGCTCATGCTCTTCCAGGAGGGATGGTCACCCGGGAAGCCTATGAATCTTTAGTCTCAAAGACCCTGGATATGTTGGAGAAGAACAGACCCTATGACGGTTTATTTTTTGATATTCACGGAGCAATGAGTGTGGAAGGACTCGAAGATCCTGAAGGAGATTTTATAATTCGTGTTCGGGAAGTTGTGGGAAAGGAAACCCTTATTTCCACCTCTATGGATTTACACGGCAATGTCTCCCGGCGTCTTGCGCAACATTCCGATCTTATTACATGTTACCGCATGGCACCACATGAGGATGCCATTGAATCTAAAAAACGAGCGGTTAACAACCTTTTAGACCGACTTGAAAACGGAAAAGGGAAACCGGCTTATAAAGCCTGGATTCCTGTTCCAATTCTATTACCGGGTGAAAAAACCAGCACAAGGATAGAACCTGGAAAAAGTTTATATGCCAAAGTGGAGCCTGCTACCTTAGACGAAAGTATTGTTGATGCCGCTATTTGGATAGGCTATGCATGGGCAGATGAACCTCGAAATCATGCCGTAGTAATGGTTATAGGAGATGATAGGGATAAAGTTGGCAAAACAGCAGAAGATCTGGCAAGTTATTTTTGGGAAGTTCGATCAGAGTTTGAATTTGTAGCCCCTACCGCGACCCTGGAGGAAAGTTTGGATATGGCCATTGCGAGCAAAAAGACCCCTTTTATGATTAGTGATATGGGAGATAACCCTACAGCCGGTGGTGCAGGTGATGTAAGCTGGACTCTAAAAGAAATATTAGTACGCAGTGAATTTAAATCCGACCAAGGTCCCTCACTTATTTATGCTTCTATTCCGGGTCCCAAGTTGGTCGAAAAAGCTGTTATAGCAGGTGTCGGAGCCAAAATAGAAGCCCAAGTAGGTGCAGAAATTGATGATAGATTTGCACCACCCGTTCTTTTATCCGGAACCATTACAGCCATTGAACATGGAGACACACATGCTGAAACTGAAGTTGTTGTAAAAGTGGGAAGTGTTCACGTAATAGTTACCAAAAAACGTAAACCCTATCATAAAGAAGCCGATTTTACAAATTTAGGACTGAATCCACGCAACACGGATATAGTAGTGGTTAAGATTGGGTATTTGGTCCCTGAATTATATGATATGCGTGGAGACTGGATAATGGCACTTACCCCAGGGGGTGTAGATCAGGATCTTGAACGCCTTGGCCACAAGAATATTTTGAGACCAATGTATCCGCTAGATAAAGATATGCCCGAACCCAATTTAAAAGCACGCTTTATACCCCTTTCCCATAGTACTCCTTGAAAGCCTAAGTATCAAAAAAGGAAGAAAAAAGATCGGTTATTATCTGTTTAAGGCAAAATATATATTATTTGAAAAGTACCGTAATAAGCAAGGCCGTTTTTCATACATTTAATACTAAATAAGTTAGTTGTTAGGACTATCTTATCCATGAATAAAGCACCAACCTTTAAAGGAAAAGAACCATGAAAATAACCTTATCAGTTTTGCTTATACTTTCGCAACTGCTACTAAGTGGCCAAAATACAATAGAAACGATAGAGGAAATCAAATTAGATCAGATTGAGGCAAATTCCATGAATAAATTTTGGCTCAAAATTCTTGAAAATGGAATGTCTCAGCCCATTTCTATTCCTTTAATTATCGCAAAAGGAATAAAACCCGGACCTGTCTTGGGGATGACAGCGGCCCTCCATGGAAACGAATTAAACGGTATTTCAGTAATTCATCAGGTTATGGATGAGTTAGACCTCAAATCTCTGCAAGGAACTATTATTGCCATTCCCGGTCTAAATGCGATAAGTATTCCTCTGCACCAACGAAGGTATTTTGATGAGGAAGATCTGAACAGAAACTTTCCGGGGAAAGAGAAAGGAAACAGGTCACAACAATACGTATGGCAAATTGGACAAAAAATCCTTTCTAAGGTAGATTATCTAATAGATATGCATACTGCTAGTTTTGGAAGAGAGAACACATTTTATGTGCGTGCTGATCTTAGTGATACTACCATGGCAAAAATGGCCTTACTTCAGAATGCGGACATCGTATTAAATAATAAGGGTGTACCAAGTGCCAACGAACAAATTTCAGCTACGCGAACCATGAGAGCAGAAGCCGTACTAAAAGGAATTCCAACAATTACTATCGAATATGGTAACCCACAGGTCTTTCAACCTGAAATGATTTCAAGGGGTAAAGCAGGTATTCAGAATATTCTGAGTTGGTTAGCTATGAATTCAAATCCTATAGTAACAAACAAACCTGCGGTTATATGTAAAAAATCATATTGGATTTACACAGATAAGGGCGGATACCTTGAAGTAATGGTAGCCTTAAACCAAAAAGTGAAAAAGAATGAACGAATCGCGGTTATGAGAAATCCGTTTGGAGATCTTGTTGAGGAATATTTCTGTCCCGAAAATGGTATAGTCATCGGAAGAAGCAGTAATCCTGTTAATATGAACGGTGGAAGAATTATACACCTGGGAATTCTTCAAATCTCTACCGAATGATCCCTTGGTTAATAAGCGGTTTTACTGTTATTGCCGTATACTTTTTGGACCGATGGGAGAATAGGCATATAAAATCCCTGTTTGATTGGTTTCCAGCCATATTATTTGCTTACCTAATCCCAGCCGGAATATCTGCACTAATGGGAAAAGATTTTTCCCAAGATGAAATTCATGAATACAGTAAGCTCTATTTCATTCCATTGGCAATAATTGCTGTGATGAGCAGTTTGTCTTTTCTTCAGCTAAAATCCATTGGATGGAAGCCTATTGCCGTGTTTATCGCTGGTTCTTTTTGGATCGCGGTATTCCCTGTAATTCTTGCACTTTTTTTAGTTGATAGTGAGTTAATCTCAGAATTATTTGTCAAACATGAGTATTGGAAAGGCGTCCCCCCAATTGTAGGCGGATGGATAGGTGGCAGTACAAGTCAGTTGGTGCTGAAAGAGTTGGTAGAATGTCCGGAAAACATTTTCTTAACGGTTTTGGTAATGGACAATATTCTTGTGAATATCTGGACCATATTAATGTTTCAGGGAATTAAAGAGAGTAATTTTTTAAACAGGAAACTAAAAATTACAAATTTGTCCATGCCGGAAACCATGGAGAAGTCTGAAGGGAAAAAATTAAACCCCCTATTCATTTTTTTGATGTTAACGGTTTTTGTAATTATTACCAATGCTTTAGTCGACAGTTTTGTAATAAAAATCATTGTTTTATCTGTTATTGGTATACTCCTGAGTACTATAATTAAAACGTGGAATTTTGCTTTTGTTTTAAAATTTGGAGGTATCCTTATACTTGTTGTGATGGCTGTTCTTGGACTGAAACTAAAATTTAGTCTGGTCGAATTTGAATTGGGGTTTTTAGGATTTATGATAGTCTGGCTACTGAGTCATTTTATCATCTTACTTTTGGTCGCAAAGCTCTTAAACGTTAATACAGCATGGGTGCCAATAGCCAGTATGGCCAATGTTGGGGGCATTGCTACTGCACCGGCAGTTACGGCTGCTTATGAACCTAAGTGGATGCCTCATGCAATTATTTTGGCAATTCTGAGTATGGCCACAGGAACATTTTGGGGTATGCTCACTATTTTCCTTTTGAGGAATTATTTACTCTGATATGATTAAAACCTTCCCCAATTAGCAAATTCTTAAATCCATAATTTTATTGCGCATAGGTAGCTTGTTCCAGAAGGAAATATAGTAATTTTAGATGAGGCCTTATCAGGATTGCAAAAGCCCTCCGGGTTATTTTATTCAAATTCAACGTTAATATCTTAATGATTTAAGCCTAATGCAATGAGAGAAACTTTAATACAAAACAAGGCAAATGCCATAGCTTTTTACAAAATGGCCTATAACGGAAATCCCGATAAAGCCGTGGAATTATATGTTGGTGCAGAGTACATACAGCACAATCCATTGGTTGGCGATGGAACACAACCGTTTATTGATTATTTTAACAGAATGGCAAGTGAGTATCCCGACAAATCAATAGAAGTTGTGAGAGCAGTAGCTGAAGGCGATTTGGTAGCCCTTCATACCCACCAGATTTGGCCGGAAAACGACCAATATGTTACTATGGATTTTTTTAGGTTTGACAATAATGGGAAAGTTGTGGAACACTGGGATGCTATTCAACAAATTCCAGACACTTCGGCAAATAAAAATACGATGTACTAGTCATAAGAAGTAAATTACTTTCAATATTAGATGAACAAACTAAGAGAACTCATAGCTAAAAATATAGCCGGCAAAAAGGTTGCTTTCCTTTTCGTACTTACAAATCTTATTTATGCATTTATGCTTTTAGTGACCATTCCAAAAACGGTTGCCTATTCGGGTGGAATGAAATTGCTGGATATGATGCCACAGGGTTATGGTTCGGAATATGTAAATGAACTCTTCGGTAAACTCGGCCAGGAAGGGCGGGATGCTTATTTATTTAATCAGATCCCGGTTGATATGATATATCCTTTACTTTTTGCGATAACCTATTCCCTGTTAATTGCCTATTTCCTAAAAAAATTAGATAAATTAAACACTTCCTTTTTCTTTTTGTGTCTGATCCCAATAATTGCCGGAATAGCCGATTATCTGGAGAATATCGGGATAGTTACCATGCTCAATAGTTACCCGGATCTCTCAGTAGCACAAATCAGTACAACAAATATATTTAGTATTATAAAGAGCGTATCTACAACGCTGTTTTTTATAGTTCTGATTGTTATTATTATACTGGTTGCCATTAAGTGGTTAAAATTAAAACGATCAGGTGAATAATAATAATTTGCCACCCAGCTTCCATTACATATTAGAACTTTCTGAATCCTGATAATAGTCATAGGATTTATTAATCAACCTATGGATTTTTGACAATATTAAATGTCTGTAAATAAATGACCTATATTGATTACTACAAGGTTCTGGGTTTAAATAAAAAGGCCACCGAAAATGAAATAAAAAAAGCCTATCGGAAAATGGCCCGTAAATATCATCCCGATTTGAATCCGAATGATAAAGAAGCTGAACGCAAGTTTAAGGAAGTTAACGAAGCTAATGAGGTGCTGAGTAACCCTGAAAATCGGAAAAAGTACGACAAATACGGGAAAGACTGGAAACATGCTGAAGAATTTGAAAAAGCACAACAACAGCGGCAATATCAAAGAGGCAGCAGCCAAAGGACCACCGGCCGGTTTTCAGAAGAGGACTTTTCAGACTTTTTCAGTTCTATGTTTGGTGGTGGTTATCAAAGAAGAAGTGAGGTAAAATTCAGGGGGCAGGATTACAATGCAGAACTACAACTCGAATTGGAAGATGTCTATAGAACTCACAAACGTACCCTGACAGTTAATGGCAAAAATATTAGGTTAACTATTCCTGCCGGAGTAAAGAATGGCCAGGTCATCAAAATTAAGGGTTATGGAGGTGAAGGAATTAGCGGTGGCCCAAAAGGAGATTTACATATAAAATTTTCAATCCTTAATCATTCAAGATTTAAACGCGATAAAGACAATTTGTATACAACGGTTAAGTTAGATTTATATAAAGCCCTTTTAGGAGGTGAAGTAGTTATAAACACTTTTGATGGTAAAGTAAAATTAAATGTAAAGCCGGAAACCAAAAACCTGACTAAAGTAAAGTTAAAGGGGAAAGGCTTTCCCGTATATAAAAAAGAGGGTCAGTTTGGGGATCTGTACATTACTTATCAGATAGAAATACCCACAAATCTGACTAATAAGGAAAAGGAATTGTTTAAGGAATTGGCAAAACTAAGATAGTTATGGAACTAAAAGATTTTATTCCAATTGTCCACCTGTGCGAGCATTACAGTGTGGAAACTTCATTTTTTGATGAACTCCATGAAGAGGGTTTAATTAGTATTACTACCCTTGAACAGACTTCCTATCTTCATCAGGATAGAATTAGTGATGTGGAAAAGATGATTCGAATCCACCAGGAATTAAATATAAATACTGAAGGTATTGATGCGGTTTTTAACCTCCTTCAAAAAATTGATAGATTACAAAGTGAATTGAATAAGCTTCATGATAGGTTGCGTTTATATGAAAATGATTTTTGAGAATGTATTAATTCAAACAGTTTATAAATACTAAAAAGGGTTATAACAAATAAATTTTAATATTATGAAATCTTTGGAGCTCGTAAAACAATGGCTGGAAGCTCATCCTTCATGGGCAATTTTTATAAAATACATTGTCCTGGTGCTTTTGGTAATTGGGTTTATTCAATTCCTCAGAAGATTCATCCGTAAAAATTTACCAAACTCCAAAGTTAAATATAGATCTCAAAAAGGAATAGAGGTAATCGGTTATTTGGTCTTGATTATTTTAACACTATCCTATTTTACCGGGAATATTAAGGACTTTACATTAGCAATCGGGCTTTTATCAGCAGGTGTTGCAATAACCCTCCAGGAGCTGATCTTAAGTATTGCGGGGTCTTTGTATATTTTCTTTGTAAAAGTTTACAAACCTGGTGATAGAATAGAGATAAATGGAATTAAAGGTGATGTCATTGATATCGACAGTATTTATACCACAATGATGGAAATTGGGGAATGGGTTAGCAGTGACAATTACAGTGGTAGAATAATTAAATTGAGTAATGCATTTGTTTTCAAAGGCCCCATCTATAATTATTCTATGGATTTCCCTTTTATTTGGGATGAATTTAATTTACCTATTAGGTATGGATCAGATATTGAATTGGCAAAGGATATTATTATTAAAGTAGCAACTGAAAATTTGTCTGAATATGTAACAAATTCCATTGCCAAATGGAAGGATGTTGTTGATCGATACTATATTGAAGATGCCAAGGTTGAACCTACTCTGGCCATAACCATGACAGATAATTGGATTCAGTTCAACCTCAGATACATTGTAGATTATAAAAAAAGGCGGGTTACAAAACATATTCTAAGTGAACTAATAAGTAAAAAGTTTGAAGAAACAAATGGTCAAGTAGTTTTGGCTTCTTCGACCGTTGAAATAATACGAATTCCAACAATAAATATTAACGAAAAAGATATAACTCAAAGAGACAATGACATTTCCTAAACAGCATTTTATCCGCTTCTTTTTACTTTCACTACTAATTTCATGTAACTCACCTCAAAAAGCAAGGATAAAAGTTGAATCGGATTCCAGGTCCATCTCAAAAACCTATAAAGAACCTGTTTTTACAACAGATAATCGTTTAGAGAAGATAAAGGGCATTACTCCACAAATGCATGCATTGATCGAAGAGCATGCCAAAGGGCGTCACATACCCGGAGTTGCCTATGGGATTGTTGTTGATACTAATCTGGTAATTGCCTCAGCTAAAGGGCTGTTGGATATAAGCAATGAAATTCCCGCAACCACAAGTTCTGCATTCAGAATTGCATCTATGAGCAAAAGTTTTACTGCCATGGCAATTATGAAATTGCGCGATGAGGGCAAACTATCACTTAGTGATCCTGCAGCAAAATATATCCCGGAAATGGGTGTATTAGAATATCTGACTGCAGACTCCCCCGACATAGATATTGAAAACCTGATGACAATGACCGCGGGTTTTCCGGAAGACAACCCATGGGGAGACCGCCAATTGAATGAAACGGATCAAATGCTCATGGACCTTCTTACGGATGGCATATCATTTTCTAACCCGCCCTCCTATACATTTGAATACAGCAATACCGGATATGCCTTGTTGGGCAATATAATCAGCCGTGTCTCCGGAATACCCTACCAGCAATATATTAAAGAGAATATTTTAATGCCACTTGGCATGAAACATACCTATTGGGAATATACCAATATCCCAAAAGAACAATTAGCTATTGGATACCGGTGGGAAGACGACCAATTGAAACTGGAACCAATGCTGCATGACGGATCTTACGGAGCAATGGGAGGCCTAATTACATCCATAGAAGATTTTAGTAAATATGTTAGTTTTCACCTTTCTGCCTGGCCACCGAGAAGCGATCCGGATAAGGGGCCTGTTAAACGAAGTACACTTAGAGAAATGCATACTCCGCAATTTCCCTATTTAAATACGAAGGCGACCGATTTTAACAATAAGCCATGTGCCACAGTAAGCGGATATGGCTACGGATTAGGGATCCATACTAATTGCAATGGCCTGAAGTTGGTCAGGCATGGAGGCGCCTTGCCGGGTTTTGGGAGTAATTATGTCTTCTATCCCGACTATGGAGTAGGGATAATGGCCTTTGGCAACCTTACCTATACGGCTCCATGGCCACTTAAAAAAATTGAAAAATTACTATTCGAGACCTTGGAATTAGAACCCCGTAAACTTCCTATATCAGATATTTTAAGAGCGCGACAACAACAAGTTGAACGATTAATTAAAGAATGGAGTCCTGAATTGGAACAGGATCTGCTGGCAGAGAATTTTTATATGGATAAATCGCGTAAGCACCGTATGGCAGAAGCAGAAGAAATTTTTAATAGCGCCGGCACAGTTCTGGATACAGAAGAAATTACTCCTTATAACCAGCTGCGGGGCAGTTATAAAATAAACACGGAGAAAGGAGTCATTGATGTCTTTTTTACCCTTACCCCGGAAAAAGAAGCGAAATTACAGCAACTTACTTTATCATTTGAACCTAACTCTCAAAAAAAGTAAAGAGCGCCAGGACGCTCCTTACTTTAATTAAGAATTTAAAGGTTAAACCTATTTTTGTTTTTGGTTGATTAGAATTTCACCTTATGAAACTATTCTATCAACTCTTCAATTTTCTTATTTATATTTTGCTTTGCTAAAAATTCCTCTATAACTTCTTCAAGACCGGGCTTCCCAATAGATTGAAGGTCATAAAAAACTCTTGTACTTGGCTTTCTAATAGTTATCACCCTGTTTAAATCAATAGGGGTGCCAATAACTACAGCTTCGCAATCACAGCTATTGATGGTAACTTCTAAATCCCTAAGTTGGTCAACCCCATACCCCATGGCCGGTAATAATTTGCCAATTTTCGGATAAGTTTCAAAAGTATCCTCTAATTGCCCAACCAGATAAGGCCGTGGATCTACCACTTCTGAGGCTCCAAATTTTTCTGCAGCCAATGTACCGGCTCCAAGGGTCATACCTCCATGGGTTAATGTTGGGCCGTCTTCTACTACCAGAACCCTTTTATTCTTTATAACTGAGGGATCTGCCACACGTATTGGCGAAGCGGCATCAATCACAATTGCTCCCGGAACAACCTCTGAAATTACTTTTCTAAGCTTATTAATATCTTTTGGACGAGCACTGTCTATAACAGCAATATGTAAATCAGGTACATAGAATGGAAAATCGTTGTTTCCACCATCCCATACAATAATGTCACAACCATCCGGATCATTTTCAGCAGCCCTAACTATATCTTCATAATCCACACCGGCGTAAATAACATTTCCTCTTACAATATGGGGTTCATATTCTTCCATTTCTTCAATGGTGCAGTCGTATTTCTCCAGGTCCTCCAGACTGGCATAACGCTGTACCCGCTGAGCTTCAAGATCTCCGTACGGCATGGGGTGCCTTATAGCCACAACCTTGAGCCCGTTTTCAATAAGGATCTCAATAATTCGTCTGGCAGTCTGGCTTTTTCCACAGCCAGTGCGCGTAGCTCCTACACTTATTATGGGTTTAGTACTTTTAATTGAGGTTTCTTTTCTGCCCAACAATACAAAATTTGCACCTGCAGTATTTACCAATGCACTTTTATGCATTAGTTCTTCGTAAGAGATATCCGAATAAGAAAAAACAACATCGTCAACTTTAAATTCAGTAATTAAGTTTGTCAGGTCTTTTTCATCATAAATTGGAATGCCATCAGGATATAACTCTCCTGCCAGTGATGCCGGGTATTTACGATTTAAAATATTTGGAATTTGTGCTGCGGTAAAAGCTACTACCTCATAGCTCTTATTATCTCTGAATACAGTATTGAAGTTGTGAAAATCACGGCCGGCAGCTCCCATGATAAGGATTCTTTTTTTTATCATGTTCAATTATTTTTGGAAACATTTAATCTTTCTAAAGTATGGTAAGAATTATGTTTAACAAATGATAAAAGTCATATTCAATTCCCTTTTATAAAACCTTTATAAACACAGTTTATCTCAAGTAATTGCCCAATAGATTTGACAGATGCCATTTAAT
>NZ_CAMYIP010000068.1 GCF_947258525.1 uncultured Eudoraea sp. | reverse complement strand
ACGCTATCTAAAAAGTGGTTCAGGATCTGCTTTTCGAAACAAAAGATTAATTTAACAAGCAAGAAGATATCTTAGTAGGAAAAACTGCAGGTAACCTCCCCGGCTCCACCTACGCCCTCCGTAGCTATTGCATATCCAAATATCATGACCTTAAAGTTTAATTAAAGGTCAAAATGTAGACTATTTATTTAGTACGTCAAAATAAACTTTTAAACTATGAGGTTAGGTAATTATTGAAAAGTTCAATAAAACGGTGGTCAATAGAAGCCTATATTCAATTCTGATAAAATTTCAATAAATAAAGTCCTCAAATTTAACAACACAGTAAATCGTGAGCATCAAAAACATTTGTCCTGGTAGTCTAAGAGGCTAATAGTAGACAGTATACTTTAGTACAGTTGGGAACGGTATTTCGCATCAGGATATACATTTACTTCAAAAGATATTTTGAGAAAGATTTCGATAGCATCTACATAATACTCTGTACGCCAAAAAAGGCAAGCACGTTATTCATTAGGAGGTTTCTTATATACATACAGCAGTCTGATTCTTGTGGGAATCACCGTCGCTGAAAATCCCCAAGGTTCCTCAAAAACATGGACTATGGCCATCTGATAACCTGTTCCTTGCTTTATTAAAAGGGAAACCACTAATCCTTGGAACAACCACTGTTTGTAAGCCCTAAACCTCATTTATACAGAAAATAGGGCTATTCGTACAAAAAATGTCAGTAAATAACTTAATATTAATACATTTGATAGGAAAGTCTAAAACAACTTAGACCTTTCAACACCATTATTAATACACAACGGAAACTATTTGGCCCCCGTCCTAATAGTTTTTAAGGGGTTGGCTAACATCGAAAAATATGAAAATCCACAAGTACATTAAAATTGCCATTGTAGTGATCAGTACAGGTCTTTTAAAAGGGTGTGACAGTTGCAGACCAGACCAGTCTAATTTTGCCCTCATAGGTTTTCAGGACATTCCATCCGGAGAAACCTATACCGTTGTTGAAGATATCCCTGGAGATCAGACCATTGATTTTATTGGCCGGGTATATTACCCCTCATACGATGAAGATGCCATACAAGATATTGCTGACGGAATTGACCCTGATTTAAACGGTGTTGAAGTTTCGGAGGGTCCACATCCGCTGATTATTTTTGGCCATGGGCAATACAGTGTGGGTGCTCCCAACAACTACCTGGGAATGACTAATTTAATGCACCATTTGGCCTCATGGGGATATATTTGCATCTCTGTTAACCTGGATGTATTACAGGGACAATGGGCGAGCCACCAACAAGGGATTCCGCAACGTGGCGAATTGATGCTGCATGCTGCAGATTTTATGATCGCCCAAAACAGCAATTCCAGCTCCATCTTTCACAACCGAATTGATGTAAACAAAATTGGCCTGATAGGCCATTCACGAGGAGGTGGTGGAGCCGTTTCAGCAGTGAATGCTAATGGATCAATTTCTTCTCCACGACCCATTGAAGCTGTAGCCACGATTTCACCGGTTGATTTTTTTGTACAACCTGTACAGGAAGCTGTACCCCATATATCACTTTATGGCACCTGGGATGGAGATTTAAGCAGTGGTCATGGGGTTCGCTTATGGAGCGGTGGTACTAGACAAGCCGACAAGCTGTTTGTCGAGATCTATGGTGCAAATCACTTTCACTTCACGGATAGTGAAAATTATGCCGGCGAAGTAGAAGACATTACACGCGATGAACATCATGAATTATCCCAGGGTTTTTTTAACGCCTTTTTTGACAAACACATCAAAGGCTTAGACCGCTATGATTGGCCACTGTACCTCACCGGGCAAAGACGCATCAATAGCGTGGATTATTACATTCAATACCTCACCAATGATTTTAGATCCATTGATACCGGCGGACCATTGGGAACAGAAACGACCAATAATTTAGGCGGAGCAAATGATGGAACAAGCTTAGTCCTGTTCGATGATAAGCAGCTTACAACCTCCTCGGAACATTTCTATAATGCCGGCCCCGGCTTAATTGCCCATTGGGATGCCAACGGGGATGAACTTCTATTTAATTTTCCCAATCAAAATGCCTCTGCTTATTCACATCTTAATTTCCGACTATCACAACGACCAGATATCAGTCTGAATACCGCCGATAGAAAAAAGAATTTTAAGGTAGAACTACGTGATGCAACCGGCGCAACAAGTAACGTTGCCATTTCCAATTACTTGGATGGCCTGCAATATCCGGATGAAAATGGATCCATTTCCAGCGCATCTTCATCTCAATTCAAGAGTATTCCAAGAACCTACAGAATTCCTCTATCAGATTTTACCGGAATCGATATTACCCAACTTAACAGGGTTACCCTTAAATTTGATGAGGCAAACACCACCGGTTTCGATAATACCTCTGGTGCCATAGCACTGGATGATTTAGAGTTCACAAAAATATGAAAATCCAAAAAAAAACAATCATATTATCCGCTGCATTTCTGGTACTAGCTATCACCAGCTTTCAGGTAGTTAAGAACGAATTTTCTCCTGCAGAATTAAACCGTGAAGACAATGTAACAGTCATTGTCCCAAAAGCAGAAGTACTACCAAAACAAGAAATAATACCTATGCGGGTAGATAAATTTGAATTTCATAATCTTGGAGAAGGTACAGATACCGGAAACCCGGGAGACATACTACAAACCATCAGCGGGCAAGGGTTTTATTACACCTCACGCTCCCCCAGGTTGTTGTTTGGTAAGGAGTATATTGTTGAAAATACTGAGGTAAATAAAGCGGGGACGGAATTATACGTCATATTGTCTAAAGAAGTTCTTGAAAACTTTCAAAAGTTAGATTTTAAACAAGTTGTGGTTTTTATGGGAGATGATCCTAAAGCAAAGGGTGTTGCCACGTTTCAAATCTCTCCTGATTCGTATGCAGATATTAAAGCGGAAAAAACGGTGGTCCTGAAATATCAACGAGGATATTTTATAAGAGAATAATTGCCTAACGCTAAAATTCTATTCGTCCATAAAGAGCTCAATAAACTTGGGTGGTAGCTATTTTGTAATCATCTAGAAATTCACAAATCTACTAAACAAATAATTTTGATAAGCATTGATTTAACCCCGCGCTTAATTCCACTTTCCATAATTAGCATATACTACTAAAAAATAGTTCAATAATTCGGTGGTCCAAGTAAACTGTGTGTGCCCTTAAAACACGAATTAACGAGACCATTAAAAGAGACCACGAATGGGACATTCTTAAGAAAAGTTTTGTGCAAATTTGATTATTAGCTAGTTAAGTGATTAATATGAAATTTTTAGTCAGCTAATAGTCAATTTTTTTTGTGAGCTAGTAAAAAAGCTTTGTGTTTAGATAATTCCTGAAACTTTCTAGCCTATATGCATAATAGTTATACAAAATGATAAACCAGTTACTATCAACTCTCGCTAGATAAGCTGAAGTATACCAAGAGATAGGTAAAGGCCGAAAAATCCTTAATAATCAGTTTTTTTTCTATGCAATCGGATTTCTCAAAACGCTTCTCAACCATCTGTACATTAATTAATACCACCCATACAAAATATGTAAGGGCGAAAGGAGGAAACTACTATTTTTAAAGATACATCTTACAATCTATGTTGATAAGTTCTATTATGGTTAGTGCTTTAGTTCTGTGCTAAGCATGTAATATTTTTAATATAGGGTTATCGTTGATCTCCTTGTATGAAGTCTGGATCCCGGTCAGAATCTACCAAGGGATGACATTACATAAATCTTAAACATGGATTCTAACTTAGATATATGTATTGAGGCATACCTTCCATATGTATTCCCCCAATGGTTGGCCACATGAGGATGATGAGCATGAGCCTTAAATTTTTTTTTTGAATTAGTGCTGCCTTACTTGGTTAAACAAGTTTTTAGAGGCAGATAGATAAAATACCTGGATAACTCAAAAATCAGACTTATATAATTTAGCCCCACAATCTGAGCACTATGACTCCACAATCCATTCTCACGGGAGAGGTAAATTCCCATTTAAAGCTTTTGAAATTGAAAAACGAATTTGTGCATATGCAAATCTTGCATATAGGCGCAATTCCGACCTTTATGAACACATATTTAATTAAGAATAAGATTACCCACAACCCGGTAAATCATCCCCTGGAAGATAAGGAAATTGATATAATACTAGTAAATGGGGAGCATGGTACCGACGATGTCCTTACTGGATCCCTTAAGCAAATAAGGCCTATTGTAACTTATACAAAATCTCATTATACTCAATCTGAAAATGACGATATCCCCTTTGTGCTCATTCCAATTTTAGTAAAGTACCTGTTAAAGCTTAAGGAATCCATAAGTTATATGAACAGAAAAAAAGCGCTCAACACAGCAGACCGATTTTTACATAAAATAACTGCTGCCATTGACGAGAATATAGATGATCATACCCTCACCATGAAAAAACTGAGCAATCTGGTTTTTATGAGCCGTAGTGCCTTCAGCAAAAAGATTAAAAAATACACAGGACTAAAACCAACCGAATATATCAATCATTACAAGCTGGAAAAAAGCAAACACTTGTTATTGGTAACCAATTGGCAGATTAGTAAAATTGCCGATCATTTGGGATTCTGTTCTCAAAATTACTACTGCCGCTTATTTAAAAAAAATGAGGGCATGAACCCCTCCCAATTCAGAAAAGAACATCAAAATAAGCCCCCCATTCCCCAACCAAAAACTCCTGGCTACCTAAGACCAACTTTATAAGCTTAAAAGCGATTCGCTTATTTTCTTGTATCCGTCAAAGGCAACATAAATAGTTGTTTTGAAGGTTTCCATATATACCGAAATGTCAAAAAACTCCCTCGTTAGACAATTTGACCCAATGTACCCAATACTGTAAAATCTTTACCCAATAGTGCAAATCAATCCTGTTAGAGAAAGCTATATTTAGAAAATGAAACCACACTTGATCATAAAACTCAAGGATCAACCAGATAATCCGAAGTTCGATTATTGGGAATCATTGATTTCAGATAAAAGTAATTTAAGTACCCGATTCATTCCTAGTGTGGATGCGATTCTCAATGACAAATACAAATACGATTTCATTGCTTCACAAAACTATAAGTCAAAAAACAAGGACTGGTCATCAGATGAATTAAAAGCAGGATTAAACAGGATTTACAGACTTATTTTGCTTACTAACAATAAGGAAATTCCAAAGGAAATGGTAGATGAAATTTCATTGATACCACATATTTCCTATATCAATACAGGACAAATAATCTCGAGCACAATTCCAAAGCAAACCTATGCTTCTTCACAAAGTTTGAGTTCAAGATATCCAAACCATTCCATCTATTTAAAAGAGGCACATCAATGGATCACTGGTCATCCAGAAATAAAGATTGCTGTATTAGATACTGGTATTGAGACTTCCCATTCTGAGTTTAATGAAGGGTCTTCTAATAGATCCCCAAAATTCGCTGGTGATAAGGATTTTGTAAATATTATTGATGGCGCTCAACAATTCGTTGGCGATTATTTGGATATGGATGAGATCCCTGATGATAAAGTAGGTCATGGAACCCATGTCGCCGGAATACGTGGTTCCTATGGCAATAAAATGGCGGTTGGGGTCGCACCTG
>NZ_CAMYIP010000067.1 GCF_947258525.1 uncultured Eudoraea sp. | reverse complement strand
TCAAATAAAACCAGGGTATGAATATATCAGGAACACTATCATTAATTTCGATGCGTTTCTCTACATAGTACCTTTCCATATCCCGATCCATTATTTTTGAATAGGCGTTAGAAAGTTTCGAGTAAATACCATAAAGTTCTTCTTCATTGACCGTTCTGTATTCAATTTCTTTGAGCAAGCGGATGGATTCGACAAGGTCGAATTTCGGGTCACTGTACAATTCTGAAAGGGCATAGAGGGCATCAATATTATTGGGATTGATATCCAGGGCTTTTAGAAGGTACTTTTCGGCCTCGCTGGGAGCCTTAAGTTCTTGGTCAGCATACATGCCTTTCATTAAATAGCCTTCGGATAATTGTGGATCCAGTTGAAGGGCTTTGTCTACCAATCTATTGTATTCAAATAGTGTAGAGTCTTTTAAAATATTGGCCGTATACTTCTCATTGTATTCAATTTTGGCTAAACTCAAATAAGCAGAAGCAAAAACCGAGTCACGTTCAACGGCTAAATTGAAATAGATTTTAGCGTCGCTCAATATCTGTATATTTGCTTCATTTGTGCGAAATTCCTCATCAAAATTCTTTAATATATCTTTCCCCCTGAGATAGTATTCATAGGCAAGTTCATCCCTTGTGGGAATGTTTTCCATTGACTTGTTTATTTCGTCACTTAGGCTTGTTTTTAGTTGGTTTGCCACCTGGTTGGCTATTTGAGCTTGCATGGCGAATAATTCTGGGAGAGAAAATGTGACCTTTTCATTGGTCCAGATCTGCCTTCCATCGTGGGTACTTGTGAGAGCGACCGTCACTTGAATTAGTGAGTCTATCTTCTGAAACGATCCGTCGATGAGATACTCTACTCCTAATTCTTCGCCGAGTTCTGTTGGCAATAATTGGGTGTCTTTGTAAAGGTTCGTGGTACGACTAGGCAGTACGATGAATTCTGGAATTCTGGAGAGGTTATCCAATACGTTTTGCATGATGCCATTGCAATAGAACTCGTCACTATTGTCCGGGCTTAAATTTTGAAAAGGCATAACGGCGATCCCTTTCCGTATAATGGAGTTTTCCGTTTGATCTTGTGAAATCTCCAATCCGGGTACAAGAGTATAGAGTAGTATAAAGATCGCTATGAGCACTAAACTTGCCACAGTCACCGGGATCAACCATTTGGGTCGTTTCTTTTCCGGTGTCTCCCTAAACTTTCCCTTTAATTCACTACGGGGTGGAAGTGTAAATCCGGGATTGGTTATGGCATATACTTCCAGCGGTTCTTTAACATTTTTAAACTCAAAGGCCCCCAGGGAAGAAAGTTCAAATTCCGACTTGTTTTTAATCTGATCCCGAACTGTTTTGGAAAGCAATATGGCGCCGGGAACGCCCATAGATTCAATTCTGGATGCTATATTGACTCCATCTCCAAACACGTTATTTTCAGTAAATACAACTTCTCCCAAATGCATCCCAATCCTGATAGGAAGATTACTTTCTCGAAAATCCTTCTGCAAAGAAATCGCACACTTAACGCCCAATGTTGTACTATCAAATGACAGAATACAGGCATCACCAAAATATTGCACTATTAACCCTTCAAATTTTGATACATTTTGTTCAAGTATTTTTTTAAAAATTTGAAGCAATTTCATGGCTTTTACTTCATCATTTTGCATTAATGAAGTATAGCCGGCAATATCGGCAAAAAGGATGGTATTAAGTTTTCTGTTTTCTTTCATCCAATCATCTTAAGATAATAAATCTCTTTTAATTTATTGAATCTTCGGAGTGTATTGCACCTAACGGTTTGTATAAAAGGGGGTTACACTTTAAAGTTAGTATAATTATTGGAATTAGAACCAACTTCAGCAATTCCACGAGAATTCAACTATTCCTGAGCCCAGTCAAAGCGTGGTCAAATCCGACTACACCAGCTAAGCGAGCTGGCGACATCTAATGGCAGTTTTATGTTGTCCTATTTTTGTTATTTGGAATGTAGAACATACGGAATTGTTGGTTCAAGACAGATCTCTTGATTTAGCAGCAACTAAAACAACTCCGGGACCTTAGTATTGATTATGTGGGTTACCCTCCGTTGTTAGGTATATACCATACATCTTTTTCCAGATCAACACCTCCACCCATTTCTTCCTGAACTACCCGGTCAATAATATAAATGCCTGTTTTAGCCATTTCATCAAAAGTGTCTAAACCGTCATTCGGAAAGTTTACACGTGTTCTATGGATATTAAACTTATCTGAAAATGTCCGCCCAAAAGACGCCTCAACACCTTCTTTACCAAGCATAAAGCCCAAAAGTCCACCCCAGGTAGCAGTAGGATTATCAGAATCCCAACCAGCCAATGCCCCTATCTTAATGGTCTCTTTTATGTCTCCTTCACCATATAAAAGGCTAACGATACTGGCACCAAAATTAATTCCTGCCGCAAAGCAACCATTGCAGAAAATATTTTTCGAAGTTATGGTATAGCCATCTTCCTGGTTCACCTGATAACGCTCATATAAGTCATCCCGGGCTTGCTCCCATGGAATGTTTTCATCATACTTACCTTTCACAAAATCATACATCTTCGCAGCATATGAATCATTAGGCAGGTGCTCCCTGGCCTGATTAGCCATCCAAATTATTTGATCTTTTTTCGAAAGGGTTTTATCAACTTCTGATGCCAGGGAATACATAATAACATAGAATTCTGAGATCCACTGGGCATTTTCC
Source organism: uncultured Eudoraea sp. (assembly GCF_947258525.1). Lineage (GTDB taxonomy): Bacteria > Bacteroidota > Bacteroidia > Flavobacteriales > Flavobacteriaceae > Eudoraea. The sequence continues at coordinate 520 of NZ_CAMYIP010000067.1, read as the reverse complement.
CTGGCTGTGGTTCGTATAGGTAATTCGGCCATTTTTAATGCAATATCCGGTCTCGAAGGGGCAAAAAGGCCAAATATCTCAGTAGTTAATTGCGCATCTATCATCTCATGGTAGTTATCGTAAACACTGTCCTTAGTAATATTCGGATCACTTGTTTCAGGCGGCACTGCGCCATTCAGCATCATATCCAGAGCTTTTTGATTCGCAACCCATAAATAATTCTCTTCTTCATGTTTTATATGCTTCAACCAACCTTCCTTAATTTGCTTTCCGCTTAGCCTGCTCGTCTTATTGGTATACAATAAATGCTGATACATATACTCAATATCCGTATCATCGTCTGCGCCCCATATCTCATCTTCACCCCTGAATACAAAGTCTATGTTTTCTGATAATTCACTGGGAAGGCCTTCACCCCAGATACTTGGCTGGTCTGGTTTTCCCCAATCGTCCCTGGTGTAAAAGGGGCCTGTTTTTATCTCCCCTATGTTTCCAATTTTATCCATTTCGGTTACTAAAC
>NZ_CAMYIP010000066.1 GCF_947258525.1 uncultured Eudoraea sp. | reverse complement strand
AGCACAGGAAACGCCATACTATATTAAAAAGATTAAGTATTTCACTACGGTATATGACGTAGCAAATGCCAGCGAAGAAGAAGTTTTAAAACTATGGCAGGGACTTGGGTACTATTCCCGGGCCAGAAACCTTCATTTTACCGCCAAAACAATAGTGGAAGAATACAATGGACATTTTCCTGATACTTATAAAGAATTAATGAAATTAAAAGGAGTGGGAGATTATACCGCAAGTGCCATTGCATCAATTAGTTTTAACCAACCAGAACCGGTTGTAGATGGAAATGTTTATAGAGTATTATCGAGGTATTTTGGCATTGATATTCCAATAAATTCTTCCAAAGGTATAGCATATTTCAAAAATTTGGCCAGGGAACTATTGATCCACGAGAACATTAGAGATTATAATCAGGGAATTATGGAATTTGGCGCCATTCAGTGCGCTCCTAAAAACCCTTTATGCTTATCCTGCCCCTTAAATGAAACATGTATTGCATACCAGACGAATAGTATTGATAAATTTCCGGCAAAACTAAAAAAGGCGGAGATAAAAAAGCGTTTTTTTAACTATCTGGTTGTTCTGGATGATTATGGCAATACACACCTTATAAAAAGATCGGGGAAAGATATTTGGCGTAATTTATACGAATTTCCACTATTGGAAACGAAGCAGGAAGTAAGTCTTAATGTTGTAAAACAAAGATTGCCCGAAATTCTTACACTTCAGGAACCCCATCTGGTTTATGAGTCATCAGATAAAACCATTATACATAAATTGTCTCACCAGCACTTGCATACCAAGTTTTGGATAGTTAAAACCAAAGACCGGTTGCCAAACGGATTATCTGCTAAAGAGCTGGATAAATATCCGGTACCTGTTTTAATTGAAGAGTTTATAAAAACACTCAAAAATTCGTACTTTTGAAATAACTAAAATATTATGAGCGGAACATTGAATAAGGTGATGCTAATCGGGCATCTGGGAGACGAAGTAAAAATGCATTATTTTGAAGGAGGTAACTGCATAGGGAGATTCCCTATTGCAACAAATGAAACTTATACCAATAAGCAAACCGGAGAAAAGGTAACGAATACAGAATGGCATAATATTGTTGTTCGTAATAAAGCCGCAGAAATATGTGAAAAATACCTTAGTAAGGGAGACAAAATATATGTTGAGGGCAGATTAAAAACCAGACAATGGCAGGGAGAGGACGGCAATACCAGATACACTACAGAAGTTAATGTTCAGGATTTCACATTTCTATCCACGAAAAAGGAAAGTATGGCTGGTGATACGGGTAATCTTTCAAGGAATCAGCCATCATCGGGAACTACTCAACCGAATACAACCAAAGAAGTACTGCCTGTCAATGAACAGGAACAGGATGATGATTTACCATTCTAAACAACTAAAAGTAAATTTTTACTATTGGATCCTGACCCCCTTAGTTTATTTATAAATCTTGTCGTAATTGAGAGCACTTTTGTATTAGAAATTGTAATTCTATTGGTGCTTTTAATTTGTTCAGCCCTTATTTCAGGAGCAGAAGTAGCTTTTTTTGGCCTCTCCCCAACCGATTTAAATGAAATAGAAGAGAAAAAGACTGTAAGAGGGAAGATAGTCGTAAAATTATTAACTCGTCCTAAAAAGCTCCTGGCAACAATCCTGATTGCTAATAATTCGATCAATATCGGGATAGTGCTTTTGTTTAATTCCATTGGAGACACCTTATTTTCACAAATTAATTATGTGCTGTTTGGTTTTATATCAGTTAGGTTTTTACTTGAAGTGTTGGTGGCCACTTTTTTAATTTTGATGTTTGGTGAAATACTTCCTAAGATTTATGCGAATAGAAATAGATTTCAGTTTTCCATATTTATGGCATATCCTTTAAAAATCCTCGATATCCTCTTCACTCCTTTAAGTTCTCCAATGCGTTCTGCCACTATATTCATGTACAACAGACTGGGAAAACAAAAATCTAATCTTAGTGTAGATCACCTTTCTCAGGCACTTGAACTAACTTCTGAAGGGGACACCACAAAAGAAGAACAAAAAATCTTGAAGGGAATAGTTTCTTTCGGCAATACAGATACAAAACAAGTTATGAGACCCCGAATAGATATTTTCGCATTAAGTGAAGAGATGAAATTCACGGAGGTTTTAGAACAAATAACTAATCATGGCTATTCCAGAATACCTGTATTTTCTGAAAATATGGATAATGTATTGGGAGTTCTCTATGTTAAGGATTTGCTACCTTATATAGACAGGAAAAATTTTAATTGGTTAACGCTTATAAGAGAACCGTTTTTTGTGCCTGAAAATAAAAAACTGGATGATCTTCTATTAGAATTTCAGGATAAAAAAAACCATCTGGCTGTAGTTGTTGATGAGTATGGCGGTACTTCAGGTATTGTTACCCTTGAAGACGTAATTGAGGAAATTGTTGGGGATATCTCAGACGAATTTGATGATGAAGATTTGATATTTTCCAAACTCGATGACTTTACTTATATTTTTGAAGGAAAAACAACTTTGAAAGACTTTTACAGGGTTACTAAGATTAAACATGAGGAAGACTTTGAGGAACAAAAAGGCGAATCTGAGACAATAGCTGGATTTGTGCTTGAAATATCAGGAAGTTTTCCTAAAAGGGGAGAGACAATTAAATATATGGACTACCAGTTTTTGGTTGAAAGTCTTGATAAGAAACGATTAAAGCAAATAAAAGTAACCTTGCCTCATGAATAGTAAATGGTATTTATATATTTTAATCTTCAGTATAATTTTGGTTTCATGTGGTGATGACGTCCTCCCAAAACCAAAGGCCATGCTTCGTTTAGAATATCCTGAGTCCTCTAAAGAAAGGCTGGTTTCAGAGAAATTTCAATTTGAACATAACGCACAGGCACAGGTAAAAAAGAATAAAAACTTTTCGGTTACCCTGGATTACCCGTTAATGAAAGGATCTATTTTTATTACTTATAAAGAAGTAAAGAATAATTTGGAAGAATTGCTGGCAGATGCTCAAAAACTGTCCTACGAACACGTAGTTAAAGCTGATAACATTATGGAACAGCCATTCATCAATGAAAAAGACCAGGTGTACGGCATGTTCTATGAAGTTGCCGGGGACGCTGCTTCACAGGCACAGTTTTATGTAACAGACAGCACTCAACATTTTGTAACAGGATCTCTTTACTTCAGAGCGAAACCCAATTATGATTCTATTTATCCTGCCGCTGTTTATTTACAAAAGGATATAAGGGTAATAATGGAATCTCTGAGGTGGAATGAATAAATTTATATTTAGATTCTCACCAGTAAAAGATTTGTAATCTATGTTCAGAAATCAACTTCTAGACTGCCATAAGAGGATAAAGCCATACATACACCGCACACCTGTACTAACATCCCGTTTATTGAATGACATTTCGGGAGCAAAAATATTCTTCAAATGTGAGAACTTTCAGCGCATGGGGGCCTATAAAATGAGAGGAGCCACTAATGCAATCTTGTTGTTATCAAAAGAAGAACGAGCGAAAGGTGTTGTCACACATTCATCCGGAAATTTTGCTCAGGCACTCTCACTAGCTGCGCAGAGTCTTAAAGTACAGGCGCATATAGTCATGCCATCAAATGCGCCTAAGGTTAAAAAGATAGCAGTTAGGCAATACGGGGGTAATATTGTGGAATGTGATCCAACGATCGAGTCCCGTACGGCTACGGCAAATAAAATTGCCCATGAAACTGGTGCTACTTTTATTCACCCCTCAAATGATATGAACGTAATAATAGGACAAGGAACCGCTGCCATGGAATTGCTGGAGGATTATCCAAAACTAGACTTTATTTTTACCCCTATAGGCGGGGGAGGGTTAATAGCCGGTACTGCATTGTCCGCAAATTATTTTGGAGATAATTGCAAAGTAATTGGCGGGGAACCGTTTGAGGCAGATGATGCCTACCGTTCATTCCATAGCGGTAAGATTGAATCAAATTATACTACAAATACTATTGCCGATGGATTAAAAACAGTTTTAGGAGACAATACTTTTCCAATAATCCAAAAATATGTTCACGACATTATACGCGTCACTGAAGACGAAATAGTTAGCGCTATGCGCCTTATCTGGGAGCGGTTAAAGATCATTGTAGAACCTTCCAGTGCCGTTGCATTTGCAGCGTTGATACGCGAAAAGGAAAATTATCAGGGAAAATCTATAGGGGTCATTATTTCAGGCGGTAATGTGGATTTGAATAGTTTACCTTTCTAAATTCTATTGCAGTAGTTTTTCAGCATTTTCAATACTTCTATTGATCTGCTCTTTTAAAGCTATTACCTTCTTTTCTTCTTCATTTAACCACATTTGTTTTTCTTCCGTTAGTTCCGCGCCATTCAGGATTTCATCTGAGGTAAAACGATCTCCAAAACCCTTCATCCAATCCATCATAGATTTATGAGCGGCTTGTAAATCTTTCATGGCCATCTCATATGCAACCCCGGTTTCTGTGGAGTCTACCAATGGTTTTAGCTCGCCTACAAGCTTTCCAATTGTCCCCATTTTGGGCATCACTTCGTCATGTATAGCCATAACCTCTTTCATTTGCGTAAGGGTTTCAGTTTCCTTTTTTTCTTTACAGGAAAGAATAAACAACAAAGTTAGAGCAGAGAAAATTGCATATTTAATTTTCATGATAATTGTCTTTTGAGTTTGTAAAATTAAGGAAATCTGCGGCCTTATTCTATAAAAAAGCACCCCTAATTTGAGGTGCTCATTTAAATATTAAATGTTATAGATTTCTAGTTAAAATCTTCTTCTGACACTTCCACATTAATGACAGCTTCCAACAATTTGGTTTCAATCATTTGGGGTCCCATAGAACCAACTCTTACAGAGGGAAATTTAATCCCATCTACTTCCTGATAGTCTTTATAATTTACTTCCTGGTTCTGTGATTGCCCATTCATTGTAATTACCGTAGCTTCCTTAACTTTTAACCCTGATTCCACATCATAAAAATATGTAGCCTTAACAGTTGACCCGGGCACTTCAATTTTATAAGCCGCTTTTCCGTCTACATCTTCTGTACCTGTGAGCTTTGCCTTGTTGCTTAAAGCGATTCCCTGTTCAGGAAAAATTCCAATTGTGGACTTCATATCTTGCTGCATTTCCGGCGGTAGAGGAACCTTGTTGCCCCCTTGTTTCATAAATAATTCATCTCCTTTTGCAATAACTCCCATCATTGGGGCATCATTCATAAAGGTAGTTTGCACATATTTGTCGGCAGTCCTTTTTTCCTCAGTTTTAATTGATGACCCCATTGCAGACCCTTCGTAAACTAGTTTTAACGATTGTATTTTGTCCACCGCTGTTTTTCCCCCGATTGCCTCAAAATAGGCATCCAGAACGCTCTGTACATTTACACCTTCCGGTATAACAATATCATATTTAGGTTTCTCTACGGCTTTTGCATACTTATCATAATAGCTCACAGGAAGCATTCGGCCATTAAAAGGAATCTTTTCAAGACTTTCTATTACGTCACTTCCTTTGCCGACTACTACTATCCTTGCATTTTTTATTTGGAAGTATTTCTGAGCCGCTTTCTGAACATCTTCAACGGTAATTGCATTAATACGTTCTAAATACGTCTTGTAAAAATCAGGGGGCAAACCTTCTGTTTCAATATTGAGAGCATATCTGGCTATTGTAGAAGGTTTTTCTAAGGCCAGCACAAAACTTCCGACATATACCGATTTTGCAATTTCCAATTCCTCTTCAGAGATTGGATCTGTGATAATTTTGTCTATTTCACCCAATAATTCCACAATTGCACTGTCAGTAACTATATTTCTTACAGAAGTAAATGCCTTAAATGTAGAAGCCCCGTATTTGTTATCACCAAGCCTTGATCTGGAATAATAAGTGAATGCCTTGTCTTCTCTTAAATTCTGTTCCAGACGGCTAACAGATGCTCCGCCTAAAATAAAGTTTGTAATCTTAGCCGACAGGTAATCTTCATCTTTCATTTTAAGGTTGACCAGATTCTCAACGGTTACTTCGGATTGCACTGCGTTAGGAACATCAACAAAGTTGATCTGAGTATACTGAACGTCTAATGGGTCTGAGTATCCTAATGAAGGTGGTGATGCTTTTACCCAATCGTCAAAATTTTTGGAAACCAATTCCTTTACCTCATCAAACTTCACATCCCCTATTACTACAAGGTAGGCATTAGCTGGCACAAATAATTCTCTGTAAAATCGTTCAATATCCGCCATGGTAACATTGTTTACCGTCTCTTCGGTGGCAAACTCACCATTGGGATGATTAACGCCATACGCCAGGGCATTTTGAACTCTGCTGGCAATTGCAGAAACATCTTTTTCCTCAGATTTTAATGCGGTAATTAATTTGGCCTTTTCTTTGTCAAATTCTTCCTGGGTGAAGTTGGGATTAATTGCCGCATCCGCCATAAGTTCCAGAATCCTGGGAAAATATTTAGATAGAGATGAAGCGAAAGCACTTTGAAATCCGAAGTTTATTCGTGCTCCGAGAAAATCTACCTCTTCATTAAAATCATCTTTGGAAATTGTTTTAGAACCATTTCCTAGTAAACTTCCCGTAAGTATAGATACACCAGCCTTATCGCCCTCTGCAACGGGGGGATTATCTATTGTGAGCTGTATGGATACCCTAGGCAATTTATGATTCTCAACAATCAAAACTTTAAGGCCGTTAGGAAGTTCAAAACGTTCCGGATCATTTAGATTAATTTCCGGGGCAGGGCCGGGTTCAGGTGTAACACTTCTGTCAACCTGAGCACTAAGGGTAATGACCATTAATGCAATTATGATCGTAAAATATAATTTTTTCATATTTTCAATTGTCAATATTTTCTTTTGGTAAATAATTTAAGATAACCCTTTGGTTGGTATTCAAATATTTATTGGCTACGGCCTGTATCTCTTCCCTCGTAATAGATCGGTAAATATCAATTTCTTTGTTTATTAATTCGGTATCGCCATAAAGCAGGTAATTCCTTGCCAAAGAGTTTGTTATGCCTTCAATACTTGAATTTGAACTCACAAAATTATTTTCAAATTTATTCTGTAATTTTTGATAATCGTTTTCAGAAATCAATTCCGAACGTACTTTTGAGATTTCTTCTTCCATTTCGGAAACTAGCACATCCAATGAGGTTTCACCAACAGGCAGAGCATAGACTAAATACATTCCATAATCCTCCTGTTCAAGATTTATAGCCCCTACCTGAAGTCCTTGTTTTTGCTCATCAACTATTTTTTTATAAAGCTTAGAGCTCTTGCCATCACTCAAATAGGTAGATATCATATTAAGGACATACGCATCCCTATCTCTGAAACCAGGAATTCTGTAGGCTATTCCCCCCAAAGGTATTTGAATATTAGGATCATAGGTAGTAACCTCTTCTTCCGCTGTTATTGGGATTTCTTTTGGATAATTTCTCACCACATCTGCGCCTCTTGGAATTTCAGCAAAATAGTCTGATACCATTTTCTTGGTTTCAGGGATGTCTATATCTCCGGCAACTATTAATACAGCATTGTTGGGGACATAGTACTTCTTGTTGTAAGCAATAACATCCTCCAGCGTAGCAGCATCCAGATCTTCCATATAGCCTATATTTGGATCTTTATAAGGATGAACTTTAAAAAGGCTTTTTCCCAAAACTGTAAGTAATTGTCCATAAGGAGAATTGTCAACCCTTAACCTCTTTTCTTCCTTTACAACCTCTTGTTGGGTATCCACTCCCTTTTGGTCAATAATAGGGTGTAACATTCGTTCCGATTCCATCCACAGACCTAATTGCAAATTGTTTGAAGGCAAAATGACATAATAATAGGTTCGATCCTGCGATGTGTTGGCATTAAAAATACCTCCTCTTGAGGAAACAATTTCCCGCCAGGTTCCTGTTTCAATATTTTCTGTCCCTTCAAACAACAGATGCTCAAAAAAGTGGGCAAATCCTGTACGCCCTTCGGTACGGTCTTTACCCCCAACATGGTACATTACCGCAGTGGTTATCACAGGAGCCGTATTATCCTGATGCAAAATAACATGAAGCCCGTTATCCAGGTCATATTCCTCATACTCGACTTCTTGAGCAGTAACGGCCACAAAAGCAATGAAAGCAAGTAATGACAGGTAAAAATATCTTTTCATAAAAATTTAGTTAATAGATTAATTCGTGTGCTCGTTTAAATAGAATTTAAAGAGAAGCTAATATAAATTTTTCAAGCTTAAGTGAAAGAAAACTCTGCTTCTTTAACAAGATTTTATATGATAATTGAACAATTATCATTATTTTGATCAGCGTAAGTCAAAAAAAAGAATATGAAGAGAATTGCCCTTCCAATACGCTTTGGTATCGCCACTAGCGGGAGCCTTATTGCATATTTTTTGGTTTTATCGCTGTTTGGTCTTCACACCAATGTATTTTTTAGTCTATTTAATGGGGTAATTACCGGTTTTGGAATTTATGAGGCTATAAAATATTTTAGACTTCAGGAAAAATACAACTTTAACTATGGGGTAGGATTTAAAGCCGGAATGGTGACTGGTTTCGTGGCAACGCTAATTTTCACCTTCTTTTTTGCTCTTTATTCCACTGAAATAAATACAGAATTTTTAAAGCAGCTATCAACCAGCTGGTTTAATAATTTTAAAAATTTTGAGGGAATTGTATTCTTCACTGTAGCAATTATGGGTTTTGCTACGACCCTGGTATTAACACTTACGTTTATGCAGCTGTTTAAAACTCCCAAGAACCTCAATAAAAAATCTGTTTAGAACAAAAAAACTCTTGTGATTTCCCAATTTAGCAGTATATTTGCACCCGCCTTTAGGGTACCTCAGGCATTTAATTTGCTAAAAAGCGCTTTTAAAGGGAAATAAAAATATTTAATTTTACGCTATGTATGCAATTGTAGAAATAGCAGGGCAGCAATTTAAAGTTGCAAAAGACCAAAAAGTATATGTTCACCGTTTACAGGAAGACGAAGGAAAGAAAGTTTCTTTTCACAACGTACTTCTTTTAGAAGTTGGTAAGAACATTACAGTTGGCGCCCCAGCTATAGACGGAGCCGCAGTAGAGGCTAAAGTCGTTAAACACCTTAAAGGTGACAAAGTTATTGTCTTTAAAAAGAAAAGACGTAAAGGATATCGAAAGAAAAACGGGCATCGCCAGTATTTAACAGAGTTGGTAATCGAAGGTATTACAGCTAAGGGCGCTAAAAAAGTGAAGGCCAAGGCTGAAACGAAGAAAGAAGCTCCTGTGAAAGCTGCACCGGCTAAAAAGGCAGCCCCAAAAGCTGAAGCTCCTAACTCCTGTGAAAGCTGCACCGGCTAAAAAGGCAGCCCCAAAAGCTGAAGCTCCTAAGGCTAAGGCTGAAAAAGCGAAAGCAGCACCTAAAGAAGCAATTGACTTAAGCAAAAAGACGGTAGCAGAATTAAAGGAAATGGCTAAAGCTAAAGGAATAACAGGTATTTCTTCGATGAAAAAGGCCGATCTTATTGAGGCATTGAATAAATAAAAGAATAACTAATACAGGCCCAGGCTTGGTATAAAAAATAATATCATGGCACATAAAAAAGGTGTAGGTAGTTCAAAAAACGGTAGAGAGTCAGAATCGAAACGTTTAGGCGTTAAGATTTTTGGAGGACAAGCTGCTATTGCAGGAAATATCATTGTAAGACAACGTGGAACCAAACACTACCCTGGCAATAATGTTTACTCAGGTAAAGATCATACCTTACACGCTAAGGTAGACGGACTAGTAAAGTTTCAAAAGAAAGCTGGCGGAAAGTCTTATGTTTCCATAGAGCCTTTTGAGGCATAATGCTCAATTGAATAACTCAAAATAAAAACCCATTATGTTTTCATAATGGGTTTTTTGTTTGTCTGGAATAAATATTACTCCTAATACCTGTAGTAGTCGGGCTTAAAGGGTCCTTGAACCTCAACACCAATATAGGACGCCTGATCTTTTCGTAATTGCGTTAGTTCCGCACCCAAACGCGCTAAATGCAGTTTAGCAACTTTTTCATCTAAATGCTTAGGCAGCATATATACTTTGTTTTCATAGTTATCACTATTATTCCAAAGTTCTATTTGCGCCAGGGTTTGATTCGTAAATGAATTACTCATGACAAAGCTTGGATGACCTGTGGCACATCCCAAATTAACCAATCGGCCTTCAGCCAGCACTATAATGTCCTTTCCATCAATGGTATATTTATCTACCTGAGGTTTAATCTCATCCTTAGTTTTACCATAGTTGCCATTTAGCCATGCCATATCTATTTCGTTATCGAAATGCCCAATATTGCAAACAATAACTTTATCGCGCATAGCTCTAAAATGTTCTTCCCTGATTATGTCTTTGTTTCCGGTAGCAGTAATCACAATATCTGCTTTCCCAACTACGCTATCCAGTGTTTTTACCTCATAACCGTCCATACAGGCCTGTAATGCACAGATAGGGTCTATCTCGGTAACTGTAACTATAGCTCCGGCCCCTCTGAAGGAAGCTGCAGTACCTTTTCCAACATCACCATAACCTGCAACAACAACACGTTTACCTGCAAGCATAGTATCTGTTGCCCTGCGAATAGCATCAACCGCACTTTCTTTACAACCGTATTTATTGTCAAATTTTGATTTGGTAACCGAATCATTCACATTAATGGCAGGCATTGGCAATACTCCATTTTTAAAACGCTCGTACAGTCTGTGAACTCCGGTTGTTGTTTCTTCTGACAGGCCTTTAATTCCTGATGTTAATTCAGGAAATTGATCCAGTACCATATTGGTTAGATCGCCGCCGTCGTCCAGTATCATATTCAGTGGCTTCCGATCTTTACCAAAAAATAGCGTCTGTTCAATGCACCAATCAAATTCTTCCTCATTCATGCCTTTCCATGCATATACGGGTATTCCTGCAGCAGCAATAGCGGCTGCGGCATGATCCTGAGTGGAAAATATATTGCATGAACTCCAGGTAACATCTGCACCCAGGGCAGTAAGTGTTTCTATCAATACAGCAGTTTGTATTGTCATGTGCAGACAACCGGCAATACGAGCACCCTTAAGGGGTTGTTCTTTTTTATATTCTTCACGTAATGCCATTAGCCCTGGCATCTCTGCTTCAGCTAAGTTTATTTCTTTTCTTCCCCATTCTGCCAATGAAATATCTTTGACCTTGTATGGTACATATGGTATTGTCTTGGTTTGCATATCTTTTTTATTTTTTACATTCGCCTAACAGAAATTCTATTAAGAATTTCAGCAAGCAAAGGTAATGAAAACTTAAAAAATAATATGCCTCTTTACAAAACTATAGCAGTTAATCCAAGAATTAAGTTATACATCTGGAAGATCACTGAATCTGAAAATGAACTTGCCTTGAATATTAAGCTTACCAATGCATGCCAACTCCGGATGGACGGTATGAAGTCTGAACTGCACAGGAGGGGATTCTTAAGTATCAGGCACTTAATGGGATTAGCTGGCTATGTTGACAGCGATCTGTTTTATGACCAGGCTGGAAAGCCGCATTTGAAAGATGGAAAACATATCTCAATTACACATTCATATCAATTTACAGGAATAATTATAAGTCAGGTTGATGAGGTTGGTATTGATATTGAGAAGCAACGCGACAAAATAGCCATCATTGGACACAAGTTTACTACTATGGAAGATTATGGAGGCATTGAAAGTCAGATAGAACTGGTAAAAAAACTTACCATTATATGGGGTGCAAAAGAATCTCTCTTTAAGATATATGCCACACATGGGCTAAGCTTTATGGATCATATATATATTAATGATTTTACAAAGACTGATAGTTCTACAACAGGCGTAATAAATTATAAGGGTTCTCTGACTAATTATGATATTTCTTTCCTTGAATTTGAAGGATTTACCTGTGTATATGCAATAAAAAATGAGGTTTAATAAGAAACCCGGCTGGAATTTAATTTACAAACTATGGATATATCTGTTGAACTGACCTTAACACCGCTTCAGGATAATTACGAAGAGTTAATTAAAAAATTTATTAAAAAAATACGCGATTCAGGGTTTACTATCAGCGAAAACCCTCTAAGCACACAGATTTACGGAGATTATGATGATATAATGGAATGGCTTAATACAGAAATTAAACTTGCTTTGGAATTAGTGGAAAATGGTTTAATGTACATCAAAATCGTAAAATCAGACCGAAGCAATTATGAGCCAAATTTTTGATTGGGTTTTTGCACAATACCAGGATACCCCAACATTTATGGTCATTCTTGAAATGATAGGGGTTGTCTTTGGAATTTTAAGTGTGTGGTATGCGAAAAGAGAGAATATCTTAGTATTTCCAACCGGGATAATCAGCACAGGTATTTTTGTTTATATATTATGGGTATTTTCTGGACAAGAAAAGTAGATGCAGACCATTTTATTCCTATTACCAGAACGAACAGGCAGGAGAAAATATGGTCTGTATTGCTTTTTGTTGGAGCCCTTGTTTTTGTTTTTCTGGTCTATACCTTATTTGATAAATTTAATAGTTGGACGGCCTATGTAGATACCATTACAACGGCCATTTTCTTTGTAGGGATGTGGCTTATGGCTAAAAAGAAACTGGAAAATTGGACCTATTGGATAATTGGCGATATAATCACAGTTCCTTTATATTTGTATAAAGGACTAATTTTTACATCGCTTCAATATTTATTATTCACCATAATTGCCATTTACGGCTATATGGCATGGAAGAAAAACTTAAACAAAAGCCCGCTGACATTATTAAAGTAGTGCTTTTTGGACCTGAATCTACCGGAAAGACAACCTTAGCCAGGGACCTTTCCAATCACTATAAAACCGAATGGGTGCCCGAGTACGCTCGAGAATATTTACAGGAAAAGTGGAATAAGGAACAAAAAACCTGTGAACCAAATGATTTGATCCCTATTGCAGAAGGTCAAATGCGTTTGGAAAATTATTTGACAGAAAAAGCAAACAAGCTTCTTATTTGTGATACAGATTTATTGGAGACTAAAGTTTATTCTGAAGCCTATTATCTCGGTTACTGCGACCCTGTTTTGGAAAAATACGCTTTAGAAAATTCATACGATCTTTACCTGCTTACTTCAATAGATATTCCATGGGAAAAAGACGATCTTAGGGACAAACCTAATGAACGCGAACATATGTTTCTTTATTTTAAAGAAACATTGGAAAAGTATAAGAAGAATTTCGTTATTTTAAATGGCGATAATCAAAAAAGGCTGGCAATTGCCACTAAATCTATCGATAAATTACTGGATATATGATTGAGTTTTCACCAATGGATTTGCAACAACTACAGGAAAAAGGAATCTCAAAAGAAAAGGTTCTGGATCAGATAGAGACATTTAAGGAGGGGATACCATTTGTAAGATTAGAAAAGGCCGCAATAGTTTCAGATGGCATCATAAAATTAACTAAGGCCAGAGAGAAAAAATTGGTTAGTAAGTTCGAAGAGTTAAATAGACTTTTAAGTTTAATGAAATTTGTTCCCGCTTCCGGTGCGGCATCAAGGATGTTTAAATCCCTCTTTAATTTTTTAGAGCATTATGATCCGGGTAGCGAGAGTGTAGATGCCTATATAGAGAGATTAAATGATACCGATTTAAAGACCTTTTTCAAACAAATTAAAAAATTTCCTTTTTACGATATAGTTCAAAAACGTATAATAAAAAAGGCTGGTTCGGGCAATGACATCAAATATTTTTTTGTAAGTGAAATGTTGCTGGAAGATTGTCTCAATTATGGGTTTTATCCAAAGGGACTTTTGCCCTTTCATGATTACGGGAAATTTACCGCCACTCCATTCGAGGAGCATTTAAAGGAAGCTTCGGCCTATACTGCGGTAAACAATAAAGCAAAATTGCATTTTACCATTTCTGAGCAACACCATTCCTTTTTTAATGAAGAATTTAAAATTGCAGGGCCAAGGGTGTCAAAAGCGACAAAAACAGAATTTGAGGTTACGTATTCCAATCAAAAAGCTTCTACAGATACAATAGCAGTTACCCTGGATAATGAACCGTTTAAGAAGGATGATGGTTCAATGTTATTCAGACCCGGCGGACATGGAGCGCTTATTGAGAATTTAAATGAGCAAAATGCGGATATTATTTTTATTAAAAACATAGATAATGTAGTCGTTCCTAAACACGAAGTTGAACTTGCAACAAGCAAAAAAGTACTAGCCGGATTGCTTCTGGAAGTACAACAAAAAGCATTTGCCTATGCCTATCAGTTAGATAGAAATGATATTACGGGCGAACAGCTGCATGAAATTAAAACATTTTTAGAAAATGACCTGAATGTCAGGTTTTTAGATAGTTTTTCAAGTTTTAGCATCTCAGAGCAGTTGGAAATATTAAAAGATAAAATCAACAGACCCATTCGCGTTTGCGGGATGGTTAAGAATGAAGGAGAACCGGGCGGCGGTCCTTTTTGGATTAGGGACGCCCATGATCATATTTCATTGCAAATCGTAGAATCTGCCCAAATAGATAGCTCAGATGAAGGCCAGATGACTATTTTAAGAAATTCAACACATTTTAATCCGGTTGATATTGTGTGCGGCGTAAGGAACTTTATGGGTGAGAAATATAACCTTCTGAACTTTGTTGATCCTAAACAGGGTTTTATTACGCTAAAAACGCAAGATGGCAAAGAGCTAAAATCTCTTAAATTACCTAGGCTTTGGAATGGTGCAATGGCCTTTTGGAATACAATATTTGTTGAAGTTCCCTTACTCACTTTTAACCCGGTAAAAACAGTTAATGATCTTTTAAAGCCTACCCATCAGCCTGCTTAATTGAAGAATATATGTTTATGCTCTAAAAAATGGTATTACCGGGCTGAAACCCTTTTTAATTTATCGGGTTTTATTATGAAAAATGAAACTACCATCGTAAATTTGAATCATCTCAAAAGGGGTGCGAATTCCTGAAAAGAAGTATTAAATGTAATAGTATTCGAGTAATGCATTTTTTTCAATACATTCAGGATAAGCTGAGATTATACCCAATGAACCTGGGCAGGTAATGCTGCTAAGGGAGGCGAACGTCGCCATTTGGATTTTTTCCTGTTTCTTCAGGAAAAGAAGGAATCATAAAAATTAGAATAGAACCCCTTTTATTCGTGTAATTGAACAACGAATGAAGGCTATTATCACTATTTTTTTCTTAGTTTCTATTGGGTTAAATTCTTATGCTCAACAACAAGAGCCAGATACTACTGCCCTTGAAAAAATAATTTTAGATGAGGTTTTTGTTTCAGCCATACGGGTTACCCAAGAAACTCCAGTAACATATTCCAACCTGGCAAAGGAAGAGATTACCTCCAGAAATCTGGGGCAGGATATCCCAATTCTTATGAACTTTTTGCCTGCTGTAGTAACAACTTCAGATGCAGGTGCCGGAGTGGGTTATACAGGCATACGTGTTAGGGGAAGCGATGCTACCCGGGTTAATGTTACTATTAACGGAATACCATATAATGATTCTGAATCGCATGGCACGTTTTGGGTAAATTTACCAGATTTTGCTTCTTCCACAGAAAACCTGCAATTACAACGCGGAGTAGGAACATCAACAAACGGGGCAGGGGCTTTTGGAGCAAGTTTAAATATATTGACAGATGCCACCTCTTTAGAAGCTTATGGGCAAATTTCCTCTTCCTATGGTAGCTTTAATACGCTGCGTAACAACATTAAGTTTAGTACAGGATTGTTAAATGAACATATTGAAATTTCCGGGAGATTATCCAGAATAACATCCGATGGCTATATTGACAGGGCTTCTTCTGAACTGGATTCCTATTTTTTACAAGGCTCTTATATTGACGATAATACCTTAATAAAAGCCCTCCTATTTGGAGGACACGAAGTTACTTACCAATCATGGTTTGGCATTGATGCAGAAACACTTGCCACCAATAGAACATTTAACCCTGCCGGGATATATACAGATGAAAATGGCAACATACAGTTTTATGACAGGGAAGAGGACAATTATAAACAAGATCATTTTCAACTACTTTGGAATGAGAAAATATCTCCTTTATGGAGCACCAATATTGCATTTCATTATACCCATGGACGTGGCTACTTTGAGCAATTCAGAGAGGACGATGATTTTGCAACTTACGGATTCTCACCAATCTTAGTAAACGGAGAATTGGTAAATACTACGGACTTAGTTCGCCGCCGCTGGCTTGATAATGATTTTTATGGAACTGTATTTTCAGCTAAATATGAAAAAGACAAAGTTAACCTTATCATTGGCGGAGGGTGGAATTCTTATAATGGAGATCATTTTGGTGAAGTAATCTGGGCTCGTTTTGCAGGTAATAGCATGATTAGGGATAGATATTACGATGACGAAACAAAAAAAACAGATTTTAATATGTTTGGAAAAATAAACTATGAGATTTCTGAAAAGTGGAGACTTTTTGGAGACTTACAATTTAGAACAGTTAGCTACACTGCAAATGGGGAAGACACCGGAATTGTGGATGATACATTTAATTTCTTTAATCCTAAACTTGGTGTCACCTATGATCTTAATACCAAAAATAATTTATATCTCTCCTATGCAGTAGCCAATCGTGAGCCAAACAGGAATGATTATGAGAACGGCAATCCTAAACCGGAAAGACTAAATGACCTTGAACTGGGTTGGCGGTATGTATCACCTTCTGTTCAGGTGAGTACCAATGTATATTATATGAGGTATAAAGATCAGTTGGTACTAACAGGAGAACTAAATGATGTTGGGGCCCCCCTAAGGGCAAACGTGGGCGACAGTTACCGCCTGGGTCTTGAAGTAGATGCCAATATGAATATAGGGAAGTACTTTAAATTACAACCAAACATAGCCCTTAGTTCAAATAAAAATATTGATTTTGTTTTTCAGAGAGATGGTGAGCTAGAAAACTTAGGCAATACCAATATTGCCTACTCTCCCGAAATAGTGATAGGTAACATTCTTACTTATTTGCCAAAGGAACAATTTCAAATGTCTTTGCTTACAAAATATGTTGGAAAGCAATTTATGGCAAATATTGATGCCGCCGGCTCTGTTCTTGATAGCTATTCACAAACAGATTTCAATATTCAATACACTTTAAATACAAACTCATTCGTAAAAAGCATTGTACTTTCAGGACTGATTAACAATATTTTTGACGCAGAAATTGTATCAAATGGTTACTTTTTTACTTTTGATGACGATTTTTCTAATCCGGGAACCATAACTACTATAGAAGGTGCAGGCTATTACCCGCAGGCAGGGATAAACTTTCTGCTGGGAGCAACATTCAATTTCTAAAGTTAGTCTGATAATTAATTGAGATCTCCCTACCTCAGTTAGAAATTACAACGGATGTTCCATTAAATGAAGTGTTGTAAAACAAAAGGTCATAATAACGCTCACCGTCATCCGGTCTGTTTAGTTGTTGTCCTGTGAACAGGCTATATTCATAATCATCACATGAACAAATTACAGTTTGACCATTGAGATCCATTGTAGAACATACGCTTGGAGCATGATTGGGACAACTGGCCTCCCAGGCAAAAAAATCGTCGAAACCTTTATTTATAACAAAAATACCTCTTATTCCCACGCCCTGATTGCCAATGAATATGGCATTACCCGTGTTAGTTAAAGGACTATATAAAGGCAAATTAAGATTAACTTCAAACCTGAATCCAACCTCTATTAAATAGGGATTGCGGTTTCCTTGATCTTTGCTGCAAGCCAGCAGTAAAATAAAAACTAACCAGAAAGATATTCTTTTCATATAAAAGGATTCAATTCAGAGTGACGTAAACAAAATTGAACAAAAAATATGTATCTTTGCGTTAAATCCTCTTTAAAAAAGGGGATTTTCTTATCAGTTAAACCTCATTTTGATGAAAAATCCCACATAATGTGTTTATCTTAAATTAGTTACATCGAAATGATTGTTTAAACTAATCCTGCGTTTTCGTAGGATTTATTGTTTAATGATTTTGAGCAATCTTTTTATGTTCAATAAATTATGAAGTTATGAGTACTGTTTCTTATTACACTGAGGAAGGATTAAAAAAACTGAAAGAGGAATTAAACCACCTTAGGGATGTTGAAAGACCTAAATCTTCTCAAGCAATAGCTGATGCAAGAGATAAAGGTGATCTTTCTGAGAACGCTGAATATGATGCTGCTAAGGAAGCACAGGGTTTATTAGAGTTAAAAATATCTAAACTGGAGGAAACGTTGTCTAATGCGAGGTTAATTGATGAATCTCAACTAGATACATCTAAAGTATTGGTACTATCGACTGTAAAACTTAAAAATCAGCAAAATGGTATGGTACTTAGCTACACTCTTGTAGCTGAAAGTGAAGCCGATTTAAAGGCGGGAAAAATTTCTGTTACTTCACCAATTGGCAAAGGACTACTGGGTAAAGAAGTAGGTGATGTTGCCGAAATAACAGTACCCAACGGGACTCTAAAATTTGATATTCTGGAGATAAGCAGGAGTTAAAAATCTTTATCTTTAATCCTGTCAATATTGGCAGGAATATTATTTAACACTTAATTCGCTGTGGGGAGTATTTTTACAAAAATAGTAAACGGAGAGATTCCGTCTTACAAAATAGCAGAAGACGATAATTGTTTTGCCTTCCTGGACATTAATCCCAATGCAAAAGGCCATACCCTTTGCGTACCAAAAAAGGAAGTAGACAAAATAACGGATATGGAAGAAGCTGACTATCTGCAGTTAATGGCATTTTCCAGAAAAGTGGGTAAGGCTATAGAAGCGGCAATAGACTGCAAAAGGGTTGGCATTACGGTAATAGGTTTGGAAGTACCACATGTTCATGTTCATCTTATTCCCTTGAATAAAATGGTGGAGGCAACTTTCACTAAGAAAGTTAAATTATCCCATGAAGAATTTCAGGAGATTGGATTAAAAATTCGTTCTAAATTGAAATGATACCACTTTGGAATAAGTAGTATAATATACCCGCAATTAGGAAGGGTGATAATATTAGTATATAAAATAAAGCGGTGAATTTAATGCTCGCTTTTTCCGGATTGACCATTTTTTGGTAATATTCAAAAATACGTTCAATATCTTCGGTCCATTTCACCGGGTAGATAATACTTTCGCATTTATTGCATTTAATTTGATGTGTGACCGTTGCCGTTGTCCTATGATAAAGTCGCCCAAATAAGTGTTTTTGATAAAATGTAAGCTTCATATCCTGATTAAAACATTCGGGGCAATTATTCGTAATTTCTGCTTCTTTTAATATAATTAACTTTTCTTTTACCATCTATTTTTTATCTGATTTTAATGATATCTGCATTATGGTACCTTCCTTGCTCGAAGAAAGCACTTTTATCTTTCCTTTATGGTACTCTTCAATTATTCTTTTAACGAGCGATAATCCTAAACCCCAGCCCCGTTTTTTTGAAGTATAACCGGGATTGAAAATAGAATTGAAGTCTCCTTTCGCAATGCCATGTCCGGTGTCCGAAACTAAAATATTAACATACTTGCCTTCCGGAATTATTTCTATTGCAATGTTGCCCTTGCCCTTCATGGCATCAATGCCGTTTTTAACCAAATTCTCAATGGTCCAATTGTATAATGAGCTATTTAAAAGAATAGGAAGTTGTTCAACCTGAGAATTAAAGGTAAAATGAATAAGTTTAGAACTCCTGAGTTTTAGATATTCAAAAGCATTTCTGGTTTCCTTTACAATGTCGTGTTCTTCAAGTTTTGGGAGGGAACCTATTTTGGAAAAACGTTCTGTTATATTCTGAAGTCTGCCAATATCTTTTTCAATTTCTTTGGTAATATCCGGGTTGATTTGTTCACTTTTCAATAGTTCATTCCAGCCAAGAAGTGAAGTCAGGGGTGTGCCAATCTGATGGGCCGTTTCTTTGGCCATTCCGGCCCAAAGTTTGTTTTGCTCAGAGGCTTTATTGGTTTTAAAGAAAAAGAAAATAACCGCTGCAAATAAAAATATGATTAACAATAGGGCAATAGGGTAATATTTTAGTTTGTTTAATACTTCTGAATTACCATAATAGAGAGTGGCTAGCTGTTCATTATCATAATCAATAGAAATAGGGGTATTTTCCGACTTAAATTTTTTAATTTTTTTCTTTAAATAAATAGTATCCGCAACTAATTCTTCAGGCATGTTATTGGTTCTTATAGACCCATCCATATTTACCAGAATCATTGGTGTTGAAGTATTATTTTGAAAAATCTTCACGTGTAGATTTCCCAGATCTCTATTCTCTGAAGATTGCAATAACTCGGACTGTGCGGTAGCCCATATCTCCATCTTATGGCGCTCTTCTTCCTTAAATTTTTTAAAAAAACTATTGGTATTCCATAGGATTAGACTCACAATAGCAAAGGATGCTATTAGTAAAAACAGATTAGAAGTCTTCTTTTGTGAATTAAATTTCATCCTAGTGGTTAATGAGCAATAAAGATAACTGAAATTGACCTAAAATGTTGTGTTCTCCTGGTGTGTTAAAGTTTTAATTGGAGCACAATTTACATACCTTTGTTATGATGCAAAAAGCCATATCAATAATACCTTCCGAGATTGCTACAGGTAAGCTACATTCCTATCTTTTGGGTGCTGTTGGGCCCAGACCAATTGCCTTTGCAAGTACCATAGACGAAAGAGGAATTCCAAACCTGTCTCCCTTTAGTTTTTTTAATGTTTTTAGCGCAAACCCACCAATATTGATATTCTCACCAGCAAGAAGAGTACGTAATAATACTACTAAACATACACTGGATAACGTGCTTAAAATAAAGGAAGTGGTTATTAATATTGTAAATTATGAGCTCGTTCAGCAAATGTCTTTGACCAGCACAGAATATGGGGAAAAAGAAAATGAATTTATAAAAGCTGGGTTAACGATGTTAGATTCGGATTTGGTGAGACCGTATAGAGTTGCCGAATCTCCGGTACAGTTTGAATGCAAAGTAACAAAGGTTGAAGCGCTGGGCAAAGAGGGAGGTGCAGGGAATCTGGTTTTTTCGGAAGTTGTTAAAATGCATCTACATGAAACAATTTTAGACGAAAACGGTTTAATAGACCAATTTAAAATTGATCAGGTTGCAAGGATGGGTGGTAATTGGTATAGCAGAGCTAATAAGGGCATGTTTGAAGTTCCAAAACCACTTTCCGGGCTTGGCATAGGGGTTGACAATATACCAGAAGAAATAAAATCACTTAAAATGCTTTCGGGCAACGATTTGGGTTTATTGGGTAATATTGAAAAAATCCCAGACAAAAAAGATATAGAAGAATTCCTGGATGCAAATGATCAAATTAGGTCAATTGTTAAGAACAAGGATTCAGGAGAACTACTAAAAATAATAAGAGAATATTTAGATAATAATAAGATACTTTCGGCGTGGAAAGTATTACTAATAAATAGTAAATTAAATGGAAATACAAGGAAAAATTAAATTGATTAGTGAGACTAAAACCTTTGGTAATAATGGTTTTAGAAAAAGAGAGGTGGTTGTTACTACAGAAGAACAGTATCCCCAACATATATTGGTAGAATTCGTTCAGGATAAATGTGATTTACTTAATAAACATAATGTTGGAGAAACCGTAAAAATCAGCATTAACCTCAGAGGAAGAGAGTGGACAAACCCTCAAGGTGAGGTAAAATATTTTAATTCCGTACAGGGATGGCGAATAGAATCGCTGCAAACAGATCAAGGGGAAAGTGGAATGCCTCCGGTGCCTCCAATTGAGGCATTTGAACCAGCTGAAGAACTAAATGAAGAAGATCATGACGATCTTCCATTTTAGATATAAGTCCTTTAAAACTTTAAAGTATTTTTAGGTTGACCGGTAATTCAAAAGCTGCTAAACTTGAAAAACAAGAATTCGGATATTTACTTTTTAACAGAACGTCTGGAGTTCCCTCCGATAGATAATGCAAATTCGGAGGGATTATTGGCAGTTGGCGGAGATTTATCACCGGAAAGATTACTACTCGCATATAAATCAGGCATATTCCCCTGGTTTAATGACGATTCATTGGCTTTATGGTGGAGTCCGGATCCAAGGATGGTCTTATTCCCCAAAAAAATAAGGATTTCTAAAAGTATGCGACAATTTATGTCGGGTACCCGGTTCACTTTAACCAGGAATAAATGCTTTAAGGAAGTACTGGAAGCCTGTGCCGAAATAGAGAGAGCGGGGCAGGCAGGGACATGGATTACCGATAATATGAAAGAGGCCTATTTGAAACTTCATTATCTGGGAATTGCCAAGTCCTATGAGGTCTGGGAAGAAAAGAAATTGGTTGGTGGCCTTTACGGCATTGATCTGGGAGATGTGTTTTGTGGTGAAAGTATGTTTTCTAAGGTATCAAATGCATCCAAATTTGCATTTATAAAATTAGCCCAGGACCTTGAAAGACAAAACTATAAATTTATCGATTGTCAGCTATATACCAGACATTTGGAAAGTTTGGGGGCAGAAGAAATCCCGAGAAAGGAATTTTTAGAATTACTACAGGCTGAAGTTAAGGGAAGAAAGCAATAACGTTCTATGTTGAATAGTCTCTGTAAAATTAAGCAATCTATATTCAAGCCCAAATTGCAATTTGGTCTTAGAGCTTAATAGCCAACCAAAATTTGCTGCAAAACGTTGTTCGTAAATTGGCTTTAGATCTTTTCCTACATTAAGAAGTGTTTCGGTGTTTCCTATAAAATAACTTTCACCTACATCCAGATTCTGACCTTCCAGGGGCATGTCTAAAGCAAATCTATATCTAAAGCGATGAATTGTTAGCAGCGATGTAATTCTTTGTTCAACTCTAACCCTATGTCCGTATCTGACCTTATTGGAGCTGAATATTATATTGTATTGTTCCGTTATTCGAAATTCATTTATGCTTTCCCGTTCAAATAGTTCAGAATACCTGAATAAAAGTCCGAGACTCAAATTTTGACTAGCACCTATTCTAAAATTTGAAAAATGACTGATATCAAATTGAAGCGCATTAAATTTTAATTCTGATGATTCATATATTGTACTCCTATTGGCAACAGACCAATTGTGAGAATACAATTTAGATAGCTTATAGTTGAAAGCTAAACGAGGTTCAATAAATGTAGTGAAATTGTCCTGAGCCCTAAGGAAAGAGGATAAAAAAAATAAAAAAAATAATATTTTGGGAGGGTTAATAAAGGACATGATCATAGTTAGCCGGAAGAGATTCCCTCATTTTAATAAAATTTCCCTCCGCACCGAATAGTATTTCAAAATCCGCATGGTTGTCACGTATTTTACCCCTAACCATAATTTCATAATTCAAGGATGGAATCAATAGATTTTGAAATGCATTATTTAAAGTGGTTTCCGCTGTTTCATTGGAAGTAACAGGATATTGTTGCTGAATCTTTCTAATCTTATACCTATCAAACTTTTCCCTGAGGAATTTCGTGATGTTTGACCATGAATCCTTAGGGACGTCTACTTCTTGGATTAGAATTTCAATATCCTCAAGTTTGCCCGAGTCATTAAATTCAATACTGTAGTGTAATTTGTCTTTTTTAAACTTCGCTTCATAACTAATTTTTGTGGTATCTGTTTCCTTATAAAAACGAATTTTTTTGGCATCCTTCAGTTTCTCTTTGATAAATTCATGAGCAGCATCCGGGAATTGATTTTTTTTAATTCTATGTTCGCGCTCAACCTTCACTTGAGCCAGGCCAGTTGTATACTGAAATAAGACCATAATTAAAAAAAGGAAACACTTATACTTCATCATATCTAAAACAATTTACTTCATGATCATTTACCATTCCTGTTGCCTGCATATGGGCATAAACCACAGTACTTCCAACAAACTTAAACCCTCGCTTCTTTAAGTCCTTACTCAAACCATCCGAAAGGGTTGTTTTTGCCGGAGCATCCCTATGATCTGCCAAACAATTTTTTATGGGTTTACCGTTTACAAACCCCCAGATATAGTCACTAAAACTTCCAAATTCTTTCTGTACTTCAATAAAAGCCTGGGCATTGGTAATTGTAGCTCTAATTTTGAGTTTGTTTCGAATGATTCCGGCATCCTTTAGCAAGGTATCAATT
>NZ_CAMYIP010000065.1 GCF_947258525.1 uncultured Eudoraea sp. | reverse complement strand
TGATTTAGGATTTGATACAGCCGATTATTTACCTGAAGGTTTTGATCCATACAATGTCTATTTTGATATTCATTCTGTAGAATTCATTGATGATGAAGTAGAGGAGCTTGGATTTGATACTACAGCTTATTTACCCGAAGGTTTTAATGCATATGCGAATCCTGGAAGTTTAGAAGGAATTAATTATATAGAAGAAGAAGTTATTGACCTGGGATTTGATACATCAAAATATATACCTGAAGATTTTAATCCATATGAATTCTACTTTGATTTAGATTCTGTGGAGTATATAGAAGATGAGGATGACTTAGAGTTTGATTATAGCACAGGGGATTATTTGCCAGTTGGATCTGATCCTTTATCAAAATAATAAGGGGATAGAATAGATCTTATTTCTATCGGTTTATTGGGTTAGTCGCCAGAAAGCCTTTGCTCTGCAAGGGCTTTTTTTAATGGAGAATCGTTTTTTCCGGCTGGTAACCCAAAAAAAGGTTTAATTAACAAAAGTTTAACTTCAAAAATGGGATTCTCAAATTGTTAACAACCAGGTATAGATACCCATATCTTGATAGATTTTGTCTAGCTTTTATGAGAAGTCCATAAGTTTTGTCTATAGAGACTGATAAAATCGTTTTTCAACTGAATTTGGGCAATTGTTAATACTATCTGAAGAGCAATAATAGGGACATTTTGGTGTTGTATTTTTGTACAAATATTTAACCTAATAGCGTTATGAAAAATTTAAAAACAATAGTAAGTAGCTTTATGATAGCAGTAGCTATTAATGGCTTAAATGCTCAGGAACCAAATTGTGATGAAAACCAATTTGATTTAAGCAGCATTGAATATATAGAAGAAGAAAATTTTGATCTTGGTTTTAATACATCAGAATACCTTCCGGCAGATTTTGATCCATACACATATTACATGAATCTGGATTCAATTTCTTACGTGGAAGAAGTAGCTGTAAATATTAATTCTGAAAAGAATTTACCAAAAGATTTTAATGTATATGCAAACCCGAAGGATTTTCGAAATGTGAGCTACATTGATCCTATGGATGACATTCAATTAGAGTTGGATACAGAGGCGTATTTACCTGCTGATTTTAATCCTTATTTAAGGACATCAGAAACAGACAATATTTCTATATAGTAATTGGTATAACATTCAATAAACAAGCCCTGATCATTGTATCGGGGCTTTTTTATTAAAACAACATCGGGATTACATATTGGAACACCAGGATCAACAATAGAACGGAAATCAAATTCAAAATAATTCCAACTTTTGCCATCTGGTGAACCTTAATATAGCCACTGGCAAAAACAATTGCATTTGGAGGGGTAGCCATTGGCAACATAAATGCACAACTGCTGGCAATGGTCACCGGGATCAAAAGATATACTATTGGTATCTCCAGACCAATCGCAATACCGGCTACTACAGGAGCCAGGACCGCCACAAGGGCTACATTACTCATTAACTCTGTCATAAATAGCATAAGAAGTATAAGAAGTGAAGCTGTAAATAATATGGTAATCTCACTTGTTGCGATAGCATTGGAGACTATTGCTACAATGCCGCTTACAGACATGCCCTTAGCAAGTGCCAGTCCACCACCAAATAGAATAAGAATACCCCAGGCTAATTTTTGAGTATCATTCCACTTTATGATAAAATCTCCTTTTCGGATATTATAGGGCACAGAAAAAAGTGAAACTGCAGCCAACATACTGATTATAGTATCTGAAAGGCCTAATCCCGGGAATATTTTGTTGATAAGTGTTCTGAATATCCATAGAAATACGGTAATCCCGAAAATGACCAATACCATTTTTTCTTTACCCGAAATAGGTCCTAATTTTTTTAATTCAGAATTTATTACATCCCTGGATGCATTGAATTTCAGTTGTCCGTTTGGAAACATCCATTTTACCAGAACAAGATAGGCTATGATTAAGAGTATTATGGAGAAAGGAAGACCGAGGGTCATCCATTTTAGAAAAGAGATCTCAATGTTGTATTCATTTTCCAGCAGACCAATCATAACAGAGTTTGGCGGAGTTCCAATAACGGTGGCAATACCTCCGGCATTTGCAGAAAAGGCAATGCCAAGCATTACACTGAGGGCAAAATTTTGATCATTTTTAGTATAGCCATCTTCGTCATTAATAAGTAAATCAATAACAGACATTGCTATGGGGAGCATTACCACTGTGCTGGCTGTATTACTTATCCACATACTTAGAGAAGCGGTTGCTATCATAAAACCGAGGACTACCTTATTGGGGGTGGTGCCTGTTATTTTAATGATATTGAGTGCTATTCGTTTATGCAGGTTTACCTTTTCCAGAGCCAGGGCCAATACAAATCCACCGAAAAACAAAAAAATAATGGGGCTCCCATAGTTTGCGCCTACATCTGCTATTGGCATAATATTCAAAACTGGGAAAAGCACTAGCGGTAGCAGAGCTGTGACGGAAATGGAAACAGCTTCAGTAATCCACCAAATTACCATCCACAGGGCAACGGCAATAACACCATTAGCATTTTCATTTTCGGGAATAAGGGTTGGTAAATTTGTAAAAATGAAGAAAAGAAGCGGACCGGCAATAAGTCCGAGTTTCTTGTTAAGGCCCATTTGGAATATTTTAGGCCCTAAACTATATCTTTTACTTTAGTTATAAAAATAAAAGGGAGCTAGCTTGCTCCCCTCTAATTTATCAGTAAAAAACTATTCGTTTAAATTAATAGGATTCAGGTCCGCATCAGTTGATCCATAGAGCAATTTAATTTCTCCTTCCTTATCAAACCCTGCTATAAAGAATAAGTCACCGTTTATATTTAGAATTTCAGGCAGATAATTTCCGGGATAATTAAGTTGTTTAATCGGACTTCCATTAGAATCAAATTTTCTTAAATTCTCATTACTCGATAGTACAAAGGAATCTCCTAAAGACACCATAGCCTGATTATTCTCTGTTCCTTCAAAATAAGAAGATGAAATCCTGGTACCACTTGCATTCACCACTGTTAATTCTCCATGGGCATACATCGCGATATTTCCGTTAGAAAGCTGTTCCAGATGATAACTTCCATTCAGGTCGTTGGAAGAGGTGATTTTAGAGTCCAATACAGAATCCTCATAAATAGCATGAGCAGATACATTAAGACCGGAATCAAAAAAGATCAATAATGGTTTATAATTTGTTATTTTCGGATTAGTAAGATTTTTACTAAAAACTGCTCCGAAAGCAATATAGCCGCTTTCTACTTCAATCATATCCCCAATCATGGAATTTGCATCACCGAAAGAATTGAGGACTACCTCAAATGCGTCACCGGAGGAATTCCTTGTTTCCACAGCCGTTTTATAGATATCACTATCTTCTTCTGTACCAAAGTAAAGGAAGTTGGTCCCATCTGCCAGGTAACCATAACTGTGCTTGGAAGATGAATTAATTCCATTAAGAAAGTTCCACGCATTATTATAGGTCACTTCCTGGGTACCATAAAGGCCATCCAGCGTTCTTGAGAACACAAAATTCATATTCCCGCTTGGGTAGAAGTTAACAAAAGCACTATTTGAATTATAAGGTTTGTCTGCTATATAAATTGCAGTGGATTCATAATTTTCATCCAATTCCTTATAATAAAATTTTTTACCTCCGGTGCCTACAAGGTCTTCCAAAAGTTCAATAGAATAGATTGAGCCATTTACAGGATTTATACCTGTTTCCAGGGGAATTCCGTTAAATCCTTCTGCAACTTCGGGGAAAATAAAGAAGTCTTCTACAATAGCATCGTTTACCAGGACTTGCCTGGTAAATGTATTTGTCTCCATGGCTTCATTAGAAACCGTGAGTGCTATGGTATAATCTCCCGACTTTCCGTAAACGACAGTAGGATTTTCTTCTGTCCGTGTTTCTCCGTTACCAAGATTATACGAGTACGAGCTTGCTCCCACGGAGCAATTATTTATTTGCAGATTTTCGCCCACCAAAAGGATCTCCTTACTCACTTCAAAACAGGCCTCTAAAGTTGAGTTAGGATCAGGATTATCGGGCCCTGAAGGAGAATCATCCTTAGAACAGGAAGTCAAAAATGCTGCTAAAATGATCAGAAAGTAGATTTTCTTCATAAAAACAGATTTGGGATTCTATTTTATAAAACGAAAATACCTACCTCTTTATTTCAAATTTTAACACTCATTCGATGAAATGCACAGGCCTTAAAATACTGATAATGAATAGAATAAAAAAAATGAAGCAATTTTTTACTCATTTATCCGGCAAAGTAGGGTATCCTCCTCTTTTACCACTTTTGTTAACCCCAATTTGTTAAGACCCTTAAGACCTTTATCCCATGCCTTATTGCTTAATCCGGCAGTTTCCTTCAATTCGGCCAATGGCATGGATTTATGGGTTTTTAAAATGTTAAAAATCGTTTTTTCATTTTCACTCAATTCCAGTGGTTTTTTTTCAGGTCGCATTTGAGGAAAGAACAATACTTCCTGAATAGAGGCATTATTTGTCAGCAGCATAACCAGGCGATCTACACCTATACCAATGCCTGATGTTGGCGGCATTCCGTATTCAAGGGCTCTTATAAAATCCTGATCAATAAACATAGCTTCATCATCCCCTTTTTCAGACAGTCTTAACTGTTCTTCAAATCGTTCCCGCTGGTCAATAGGATCGTTGAGCTCCGAATAGGCATTCGCAATTTCCTTGCCGTTAATCATAAGCTCAAAGCGCTCTGTTAGGGCCGGGTTAGATCTATGCTCCTTGGTAAGAGGGCTCATTTCTTTTGGGTAATCTATTATGAAAGTAGGTTGTATGTAGTGGTGTTCACATGTTTCGCCAAAAATCTCATCAATGAGCTTACCTACCCCCATACTTTCGTCTACTTCTAGTTCCAGTTTTCTGGCCACATCCCTCAAAGCTTCTTCATTCATTCCTGAAACTTCATAACCCGTATGCTCCTTAATAGCCTCCAGGATTGGAATGCGTGGGTAGGGCGCTTTAAAATCGATCTCTTTTTCACCCATGGTAACTTTAGTTGAGCCATTGGCATCTATGGCTACCTTTTCGAGCAGCTGTTCCGTTAGATCCATCATCCAATTGTAATCCTTGTAGGCCACATAGAGCTCCATAATGGTGAATTCCGGATTATGGGTGCGGTCCATCCCCTCATTTCTGAAATCCTTTGAAAATTCATATACACCATCGAAACCACCTACAATCAATCGCTTGAGATATAACTCATTGGCAATTCTCAGGTACAGAGGGATATCCAGTGCATTATGATGTGTAATAAAAGGTCTGGCAGCCGCTCCGCCGGGTATGGGCTGTAAAACAGGAGTTTCTACTTC
The DNA here is from genome assembly GCF_947258525.1 of uncultured Eudoraea sp. Classification (GTDB taxonomy): domain Bacteria; phylum Bacteroidota; class Bacteroidia; order Flavobacteriales; family Flavobacteriaceae; genus Eudoraea. Next base: position 21,895 of record NZ_CAMYIP010000065.1, on the reverse strand, counting down.
CAGATAGCCTTTCTCATTTAAAAACTCGCGGATACTGTTGGTTATTTTTGTGCGCTTGATAAAAGTATCCCTGACGGAAGGATTAACGGCCAGATCTACATAGCGCTGGCGATAGCGTTGTTCAGGATCGTTAAATTCATCATAGACATTGCCTTCTGCATCTTTTTTGGGAAGAGGTAAAGGCCTGATGGCTTTACTTAGGATCGTAAAATCTTTAACCATCACAGTTTTCTCACCAACCTGGGTTGTAAATAGTTCGCCTTCTATTCCAATAATGTCCCCAATATCGAGCAGTTTTTTATATACTTCATTGTATTTAGCTTTATCCTCACCCGGACAAATTTCATCCCGGTTAAAATAAACCTGTATGCGTCCCTCGCTATCCTGCAATTCTGCGAAGGAAGCTTTTCCCTGAATCCTCCTTGACATTAACCTGCCGGCAATTGTAACCTTTTTACCCTCTTTGTAATTCGTAGAAATATTTACCGATGTGGTATCTACAGGGAACAAGGCAGCCGGATAAGGATTAATCCCCATTTCCCGAAGCTTGTTCAGTTTTTCTCTTCGTACGATTTCTTGCTCAGACAGTTGCATAAATTGGTCGTTAAAGCTGCAAATATAGGTACAATGAGCTAATCTTTCAATCCAATATATTCAATCTATTATGAAATTGGTTCTCATCGTATGATCAAATTCATAATCATGATAAAAATCATAGATTCCATGTCAAATCTTCTCTTCCTTTGCTCATTAATTTCAAGAGGTCAACTTTTGATGCGGGAATTATGATAAATTTCTGTGACTTCCCGGCACTTAAAGAATAAAAAATAGTAATTACATAAAATCCAGTTTAAAAAAAGTCTTTAAAATATGAAAAAACTCGTGTTAAGTATTTTGGTAGTGGTAACTTTCTCTTTACACTTAAGTGGTCAGGAAATTGCGCCATACATTGAAATTGGGAAATCCAATGAGGACATTCAGCAGGTATCAGATGACATACTTGCGGCATTAAATGAAAATTCATTCACTGTTTTAGGAACTTATAATCCATCAAACAAGAAATCCCTAAAAGTAATAGTTTTTACCAGGGCTGATATAAAGAATACGGTTGTAAAAGTTGCTGATAGAGGAGCTTTGGCAGCGGCATTCAAGGTTGGTTTAGTTCAGAAAAATGGTGAGATTACCATCTCGTATACAAATCCGGATTATTTTTTTAGGGCGTATTTGCGGGATAGTTATGGCCAGTATAAATCTACTTTCGATAATTTCAGTGATGATCTAAGAACCACTTTTGAAGTCGTTGGTAAGGACTTCACTCCTTTTGGTGGTGGAATAGAAGCGGATAAATTGAAAAAATATCATTATAAGATAATGATGCCATATTTCACGGATCCTGTTACACTAAATGAATTTTCGTCATTTGAAGAAGGACTCAAAATAATTGAGAACAACCTTAAAGCAAAAAAAGGGGAAACAGTAGAAGTATATAAAATTCTTTATAGGAGTGAAAAAGTCGCAGTTTTTGGTGTTGGATTAAGAAACCAGGAAGAAGGTGAGGCTCATTTCTTGCCAATAATTGGAGAAGACCATATTGCTGCTATGCCATATGAGATTATTCTGCAAGGCAAAACCGCAACTATGCTTCACGGGAAATACCGAATTGCGTTACATTGGCCAGATTTGACAATGGGTACTTTTATGAAAATTATGAGTACACCGGGTGATATAGAAGATGCATTGGAAGGACTCTGTGAATTATCAGAAGCTGATAAAGATTCTTTGTAATCTCATAGTCCTATGATATAATTGTTATTGATTCACTAATTTTTAAGGCCCTGTTAACGCAGGGCCTGTTTTGTACAATTAAATTTTCAAATTAATGAATCCAGGATTGTAACAAACAGTGATAAATTGCGTCCAATAGTTACGTCAATCATTAAACCTATTCTATGAGCTTTTGGAGAGTTTTGCTGGCCATTATTTTTCCACCCTTATCAGTCCTTGGTAAAGGTTGTGGATCTTTTCTTATTGTGCTGCTTTTGACCTTTTGCGGCTGGGTTCCCGGGGTAATAGCGGCTCTTGTGATCCTTAATAATCCCAGCTGAAGGTTGTATCTTTGCCATTGATGAATAAGAAAGTTGCTATTCAGGATTTAGGCCTAAAGGACTATAAAGAAACCTGGGACTACCAGGAAATGCTGTTTCAGCAAACTGTTGATCTTAAAATTAAAAACAGGCAGGAGGAAACACTTCTGGCAACGCCCAATCACTTTCTGTTTGTTGAACACCCCCATGTCTATACGTTAGGAAAGAGTGGGGATATTTCTAACCTGTTGGTAGATGAAAAACAACTTTCTGCAAGGGGCGCAAAATTCTATAAGATAAACAGGGGAGGGGATATCACCTATCACGGTCCCGGACAGATCGTGGGCTATCCTATCCTGGACCTGGATAATTTCTTTACCGACATTCATAAATATTTGCGTTTCCTGGAGGAAATGGTAATCCTGACACTGGCTGAGTATGGCCTAAAAGCGGAGCGCTCCGAAGGAGAAACCGGGGTATGGCTTGATGTGGGTACGCCCTTTGCGCGAAAAATCTGTGCCATGGGTGTAAGGGCCAGCCGTTGGGTTACTATGCATGGCTTTGCTTTAAATGTAAATGCCGATCTGGGTTATTTTGATTTGATGATTCCCTGTGGGATAAAGGGCAAGGCGGTGACTTCATTAAATGTGGAATTGGGTCAAAAAGAAGTACCCATGGGAGAGGTAAAACAAAAACTGCTAAGACATTTTGCAGAATTATTTCATGCACAAATTACTAAAGAAAAAACCGGGGTCTAAGCCCCGGTTTTTATATTTGGAAAACTATTGACTAAGGCCGGTAAGTACCATACTGCTCATCAAATTCCCATTTTTTTTAAAGGTCTCTTGTTTGATCATGCCAACACCTTCAGCCAACCATAGGCGGGAAGGAAAGTTTTGACTGGCCATCATCATTTTAGACTGATTTTCACTATAAATAACGTAGCATTCAAAAGTACCTGCAGGTGTAGTAACTGTTTCCTTTTTTTCCACCTTTCTGTTAATCATATCTACCTGAGAATTCATATTGATACCGCTCATACTCATTTTCATAATAACATTGGCATCTGGCAGCTCCTGTCCTACTTCGAGGTCATTGGGAAGCTCAATATCCGTCCCGGAAACTTCCATTTCCATATCACTAAATTGCTCCAGCATTTGATTAGACATTAAGGATTCATAGTCTATTGTTACCGTATTGCCCGTGCAGGAATAAGTAAAATCTGAAGTAAATACTTCTTTGTCCTTCTCATCCATATATGTCATAACCATCGTGGCAGAAGAGGTACTGCCTTCTTCAATTACATTAGCAACGGTGTAGCTGACAGATCCCTGTGTCTTACCCTTACCATTATAGGAAGTGTACTCTAAGGTAGTGCCCTCTTGCATAGGGTAGTATTTGCTGCAATTTTGTCCTGTTGCCGGTAAGGCCAATAAAAAAAGCATTCCGATAAATAAAAGTTTTAGTTTCATTATTTAGATTTTTATAAATTCTACTCTTCTGTTTTGTGCTTTTCCGTCAACTGTTCCGTTATCCCCAACCGGTTCAGATTCTCCTTTACCAGCTGTTGTTAGCCTCGCTGAGTCAATATTATATATATTGACCAATGCATTTTTTACCGCCTCGGACCTGGCTTCAGATAATTTCCTGTTGGCAGTGTCGTCCCCATCAGAATCTGTATGGCCAATAATATTCAGATTCATATCTTTTTCCTGGAGTAATACCTGAGAGATCTGGCGTATGATCCCCATAGATTGAGGTTGTAAATTCGCTGAGCCGGAATCGAATAAGATACCATTTGTAGATACTTTTCCCTCAGAAATTAATGTTCTTCTCAAATCCAGACCTCCTTCAGCCACTTTTAGATTTGTGATGAACAAACGTTCTTTACCATCTTTAAAATTGTTCATATGAAATTTCAGCGTATTCGAGACCCCACCCTGCGGTACAATCCTTGGAATGTCAATATGTTTTTCTTCGTTCACCCATAGTCTAAATCGTTGCTTGTTAACGGCTATAGAAATATGTGGTTTGTTCAATACCTCTTCCCTTAGGTCGGCATTTACCGTACTATAGATTTCCCTTTTACCATTAATGCGATTTTCCATCGTTATTCCAATGGCTGAATATTGACAGAATGGAAGGTGTGCTTGCACAAAATTGTTGCCTTCTTTGAATTTGTCATCATCGCTTAAGTCTACTCTTAACTTGGCGGTTGAAGAAGTCTTTCTATCTAAACCTATGGCCATCACATCAAATTCTATAGTATACTCTTCAGGTAATTTTGGCACATCGGGAATAAAATATACACCATATCCGGATATCAGTTCTATCCATTTTTCAGATGAATCATCAAAAGTTACTAACTCACCACCTCCATTGGTATTCCATTTGGAAGGGAAATCACCTACAAAGTCATTTGAGAAATCGTCAAAGAATAAAAGCTTGTCTCCTGGGACATAATCGAACTTGCTATAGACCTGTATGGTTTTAGGCCCGCTTTCTCCCGTTGTAGTTGCAATTGGATTGTTCATTTCACCCTCACCGTCATTTGGAGTTTGTCCTATTGGAATTGGCATGCCTTCCTGATTGGTTGGAGCATTGCCTTGTTTCCCTTTAGATCCGGGTTCTAAGATGCTATCTAAAACAGCGTCTGTTTTTTCCGAAGTTTCCTTTTCAACTCTGCGTTCAACCGTGCGCTCAGCGGCCCTTTCGGCCGCCTTGCCCAATTTTTTCAATAATTGAGCACTGGCATCGGGAATTGCAAACAGGAATAAAAACAGTAATGAAATAATACTAAATTGCCTGATTTGTGTTCTCATGATTGAAGTAGTCTTTGATCCATTTTAAAAATACGATATTTTAAGCAAATTAGCGGGAGTTTAACCAGTCTTATTGCCTAAATAAAAATATACAAAGGACTAATTATTAGAACTTTGGTTAAGAAAATTAAGTAAAAATGATTTAGTTTCCGTAAGGATTGTATACACGGCGTACTTTATTGTATAAATGGTCTTTTGACAATACTTAGTTTATTTTGTAGAGTACAAGCGCATTTTCCTGGTCCTTACATACAAATTCAATCTTTCGGTCATTGTCAATATCATCCAGGTCTATCATTGAATACCCAAATACCGGAAAGTTTTCTATCGGTATCGCATTGCTGTCAAACAGATAGACCTTTTGACTTTGAATGTCTGTTACACTCACATATATTTTATCATGAACATAAAATATATGAGGATGTGTATAAACACCAAGATCCAGGGTTACATCCTTTCCTTTAATACTCAGGATATTTTCATTATTAGTAACCAGGGTTTTGCTTGTGGCATCTAGTCCATGATCTTCAGAATAGTTGAATCTTGTCTTCGAAACTTTACCTTTTGTGTCAATGGAGTATAGCGTCCCCTTTTTATCTGTTACGATAAAGTTATTTTTATATAAATAAGTACTATTCGAGGAAAATTCTATTTTCTCATTTACTTTAACCCGGGGCTTCCCTACACGATTCATTATTTTAAGGTCGCCATTTTCGAGCATAAAAATCAAATAGTCTTTATTGCCAATTCTAATATGTTTGGGGGCCGCTAGCACCGGGCTGGCTGTTTCGGTATATTTAAACCCTCTAACAATTTTGCCTTTAGAATTATACATAAATACTTTTGATCCCTGGGTAACTACAAACCGGTAATTCTTTTTGCCTTCATAATCAAAAACGGCTAATTCATTTAAGTTTCCGCCCGGAAAATTCATGGTAAATGGCGCTACTTCTTTGCCATTTCTGTCTAAAATAAGGAATTCATTCCCTGTAGTGAAAGCTAGTTGCAGTCGTCCATTTTTATAAAGGTCTACCTGACTTATCTTGCCTTGTATTTTTCCATTTAACTGCTTTTTCCAAAGTATTTTACCTTTGGTGGAAATTAAATACAAATTGTTTTCCTGGTCCTGTACTACAATTTCTTTTTTGTTGGTCCTGTGATTTTTTACAAATTGGGGATTTGTTGCTAAATCACTATCTAATTCTACCCGGAAGAGTGCAGAGATGGTATTCCTTACTTTCTCTTTATACTTTTTTTGAATGATTATATTGGTGTGATAAAAATTTACATCAGCAACAATTTGTCCGGCAAAAATATAATCAGACGCCGGGGTTTTGTCAAAATCATCAAATAGTTCCTTTGTGCAATGCATTTTCAGGATGCCTTCCATACCTTTTTTATATTCCCTGCAATACATCGAGCTACTCGGAAAAAATAAAGGTATTGTCTGAAATGGTATAATAGTTAGCTTTAAAGTCTTTGAGCAGAGGATTAAAGTAATCATAGAGAAATTTGTTGTTGGTAAGTTCAAAAGTTTCTCGGCCCATATAGATGGCATTATTGCTGCTCTTATTCTCCAGAAAGCGGGTAATGTTTTCTGCACCATAAGTACTCAAAATAACAGCCTTTTGGTTTTCTATAAACACAATGCCAATTTCTTCAACGGTATTGAATACGCTGTCTCTTTTAAACGCGGCCTCTAAATAGTCTTTCTGATTTTGTGCGAAAACGTCATAATTATCAAAAGAAAAAGAAATAAATGCATCTGTTTTCCCGGGCATTTTCAAACTCAAATCGCCGGGAGAAGGCCTGGTGTTCTTAAAAAGGCTCAGAAAGTTTTTGGTTAAATCATTAGCGACTGATATCCCATTCAATTGCAGGAAGTCTTGAGAAGGCTCTATGTCAAAGGTGACCCAATCTGCAAAACCTGAAAATTGGATTGTTGAATCTTTTTTAAGGACATAATCATCCATCCAATTGCTCTGGTCGAGATTTAGGTAAATGGAGGCAGACTTATCAATATTTGAAGTTTCAATAAGTGAATTAAGAACAGGGTCAATTTCAGAATTATTCCTGTTACCGATAACGGCGTCAATTAATTTAAGTGATGACCCCAGAATTATTTGCCGATTTAGTTCAATGCTAAAAAAAGTACTTTGCCCTATTTCGTATCTGTTATAGCTTCTGCCTTCAAAAGTGACGGATTCAATGGCAGGACTTTTTTCTTCGTCAGGGTTAACAAAACTCAGGGGTTTTTCCGAAATATATACAAATTCAGACTTAAGAGAATCAATTTCTGTAAAAGCAAAAATACCGCTTGTATCACTTTGAATATTTTCCAATGCTTTAATCCTGCCCAGAATATGGTCATAATTTGTCGTTGAAGCCAAATGCTTTAAAAAGTTGTTGTTCTTGAGTTCGCTTTTTAGTTTAGTCAGATTATTGATTTTAATGATGACCGAAGCATTTTGGGGGATAAAGTTTAGAAGCGGTGTTGTGGATTCTTTTTGTTTTTGGCAGGAAAGGAAAGTAAAAACAGCAAGGGTGAAAACTAATTTTAATCTCATGTATAATGCTTTGTGACAAATTTAAAACTTTATCTACTCTTATCTATGCCATTAGCTGGGAAGTTAGTAATGTTATAAATGAAATGGCAGATTGGGAATTTAACTGATAAGGAAAATCTGCTAGACCCAGATTATAGGTTTAACTTTAATTGATCTGGCAGTAATTTAAAACTCCTTCTGTGATATTTGGTAATTCCGTATTTTAAAATTGCCTCCCTGTGCTCTTGAGTACCATAGCCTTTGTTCTGTTTCCAATTGTACATAGGAAATTCTTCATGTATTCTTTCCATATAGGCATCTCTATGGGTTTTAGCCAAAATTGATGCCGCAGCAATACTTTGAAATTTGGTATCTCCTTTAATAATGCATTCATAAGGAATTTCATTAATTGGTTTAAACCTGTTGCCATCTACTATTATAAAGTTGGGAATCGTGGACAGCGTATTAATAGCCTTGTGCATTGCAAGAATTGAAGCATTGAGAATATTAATGTTATCAATGACATCTGTTTGGATATGTGCTACACTAAAGGATAAAGCCTGAAGTTCAATTAAAGGACGTAGCCTGTTTCTTGTAGCTACAGATAATTTCTTGGAATCATTAAGTGATTTTTCGGTAAATGAAGGTGGCAATATCACTGCGGCGGCAGTAACCGGTCCTGCCAGACAACCCCTTCCGGCTTCATCTGTTCCAGCTTCAAATTCATTCTCTCTATAGTATTTTAACATTTGCAATCCCCATTTAGGATTCAAAAATCAGAAAAAGTATGAATATATTACTTTATTAACTTAAAAAATTAAACATAATTCAACTATACTTGCCTTATAATTAGAATTCCATAATAATTGGCAATATTTTAACAAAAAAGCACCGCCAACCTACATATTACTTGTGTAGTTAACAATTAATTAGGATTTTTGTCATGACTAATTCAAAAATTCTATTTAAATGAGATCAAAGTTAACCTGGATGTTAACACCGCTTTTGGTGCTATTCATCACTTTCTCTTATGGACAGGAGAAAACGATTTCGGGTAACGTGACAGACCAAAACGGCTTGCCGCTTCCCGGAGTATCTATTGTAGTTGTTACCACAACTACTGGAACACAAACAGATTTTGACGGTAATTATTCTATTCAGGCGAATGAAGGAGACGTTCTTCGCTTTAGTTATATAGGACAAAAGACCGTAAACAGAACAGTTGGCGCAGCCACTACTATCAATATCCAAATGGAAGAAGATGCTCAGGCATTGGAAGAAGTAGTTGTTACTGCACTTGGTATTCAAAGGACTACCAGAACCCTGGGATATGGCACGGATGTCGTTAAAGGGGAGGAACTGGTAAAAGCCCGGGAGACTAACATTGTTAACTCTTTACAGGGTAAAGTTACGGGTGTACAGATTACCAATACCGGGGGTAACCTTGGTGGGTCATCTAAGATTATCATTCGTGGTGTATCTTCCCTGAGCGGTGCAAACAATCCACTATGGGTTGTAGACGGGGTTTTAATTAACAACTCACAGACACCTACAGGAAGCCGAATCACTGGTAACAGGGATTTTTCCAATGGCGCCGCAGTAATAAACCCGGATGATGTTGAAGATATCAACGTATTAAAAGGTGCAGCTGCAACCGCTCTTTATGGTTCTCGTGCTGCTGCAGGGGCTATCATTGTAACTACCAAAAAAGGTAAAGGCGACGGTACAGGAGCAACTGTATCCTTCAATTCCTCAACAAGGTTCGATAATTTGTTCAGGATTCCGGATTATCAGCAGGAATATGCAATGGGTACCAATGGTCAGTATGATTCTGGTAGTGTTGGATTTGACTGGGGACCCAGAATTACAGGGCAGACTGTTCCTAATGCACCGGTTACAAATCAGCCGGGACAATTAAGAGCCGTTAAAGACAACGGTATCAACGACTTCTTTAAAACGGGTATAACAAGAATAAACAACTTTGCTATTGGTGATGCCAGTGAAAAAATGGATTACAGGCTAAGTGCTACTTCTTTAAATCAAAATGGAGTATTGCCGGGATCTAGTCTGGACAGGATTACCATTGGTTTAAATGCAGGGGTAAGACATAGCGAAAAATTGGAATCCAGATTTAGTGTTCAGTATACCACTACTAAGACCAGAGGTACTGGAGCTACAGGGGCTAACGATCCAAACATTATTTCTTTGAGTAATTCTTTTAGTAGTACTCTTGATCAGCGACTGTTTACTCCATGGATTGATGAGTCTGGAAATCAAATAAACCAAATTGTTGATAACCAGGGCGTATTATCCAATAACCCACTTTGGTTAAGAAACGAGAACAAGAATGATAGAGACGAGGATCGTGTATTTGGTAACGCCCAGATTACATGGAAACCTTTGAAAAATTTTAGCATTTTAGGTAGGGCAGGTATTGACCTTCAGGATGATAGACGTTTACTTACAAACCGAAAAGGAACTATTCAACGTCTTTTTGGTGACTTTGATTCGGACGAATTAAGAAGAAACGAGCTTACTACTGATTTAATTTTTACCTATGCTAATGATTTTGGAGAAGATTGGGCATTAACTGTTTTCGGAGGTTTTCAATACAATGAAAGGACATTCCAAAGACAGCGTATCCAAGGTGTTGATCTTTTAATCCCAGAATTATTTAGCCCTGCAAATGCCGCGCAGGCAATTCCGGCGAGAGACTTTAATAAAAGGTCATTGTTTGGTATCTATGGTTCTGCAGAAGTAGGCTATAAGAACTGGGCAACTTTGACTTTAACAGGTAGAAATGATACTTCATCTACACTGCCTGAAGATAACAACTCCTATTTTTACCCTTCCGCTAGTTTAGCATTTGTATTTACAGATGCCTTTAATATCTCTGGCGATGTCTTCAGTTTTGGTAAATTAAGAGCAAGTTGGGCTAAGGTAGGTAATGATACTACGCCATATTTACTGAATTTTAATTTCAATCCTGTAACTACGGCAACAGGTCAGTATAGCCTTAATAACAATTTTCCATTTAACGGGGCATTGGCTTATTCTGCATCAAACACCATTCCTCCAAGTAACTTAGTTCCGGAGGAACAGACTTCATATGAATTTGGATTGGATCTTAAATTCTTTAATGGAAGGTTAAATTTGGATGCGGCTTACTTTAATAACAAAAACGAAAACCAAATTTTGAACATTCCGATTCCGGAATCCACAGGTTTCGCTTTTAGAACAACAAACGTAGGTAGGGTAGATCAGACTGGATTTGAAATATCTCTTGACGCCCTTGCCGTTCAAAGTAGAAATGGTGATTTTGCCTGGAATACTGCAATAAATTACTCTAAGGTTGATTCGGAAGTAGTTTCCTTGACTGACGGTCTTGAACGTGTTGTTATTGCTTCTGGCTTTAATAGTGTTCAGGTTGTTGCGGTTCCAGGTCAGGAATTCCAATTGTTTGCTATTCCTCATCTTAAGGATGAAGAAACAGGCAGGCCAATAATAGACCCTAACACTGGTAGAAGACAAGCAGGAGAAGCTACAACTTTAGGTTCAGTTCTTCCGGATTGGACAGGTGGTTGGATAAATAACTTTAGTTATAAAGGCTTAAGTTTAAACGCTACTGTTGATGTACGCTGGGGCGGTGTTATGAAATCTTCAACTGTTGAAGGTCTTCAGACAGGCGGTTTGGTTACAGAAACCCTGCAAAACAGGGAAGGAACTTTTATAGACACAGAAGGTGTCATTGTAACACAAGACGGTGATGGCAATATTATTGATCGAAGGGATAACGATGTTCCTTTGTTAAATGCTCAGGATTTCTGGACTTCTTTAAATGATAATAGTGTTGCAGAGCCTTATATATACGATGCAACCTATGTTAAGTTAAGAGAACTTGGAATATCGTATACCTTTTCTTCCAAATTGCTTGGCGATAGTTTTATTAAAGGTCTGACACTTGGACTTGAAGGAAGAAATCTTGCACTACTTTATTCAAAAGTACCTCATATTGACCCTGAAGCTACATTGTTTGGCTCTGGTGCGGATGGTTTTGGAATTGAAAGAGCTAGTGTTCCATCTACAAGAAGTGTAGGTTTTAACATAAGGTTGACATTTTAATAAAAAAAAATATAAGACATGAAAAGACTAAAATTAATATTACTATGTTTTGTGTTTATATCAGGGACTTTTTCATCCTGTGATGATAAGTTAGATATAAATACAGATCCTTTGGCAGCCACAAGTGCTGATCCAAATGCAGTACTGCCCTTTGTTTTTGTGCAGTACTCTTCAAGAAAAGTAACAGAATTAGGGACCAGGATATGCGATGTATCACAATATATATCAAACACATTCAACAGCCCTAAAAATGGAAGCACCAGTATTTTCCTTACCGGAAATACATGGGGTATGATGTATAATCAGATATTAGGTAACCTTTCTTTGGTTAAAGCAGATGCAGAGGCGGCTGGTCCTACCAGTAACAACGTTAATGCAATAGCTACTATACTTAGTGCTCATATTTATTTTGAGTTGACAAGTATTTGGGAGGATGTTCCTTATACTGAAGCACTTAACGGACAGGATTTTCCTGCCCCGAATTTTGACAGGCAGGAAGACGTGCTTAACGCTGTAGTGGGCTTATATGATGAAGCCATTGCGTTAATAGATAACAGACAGCTCGACGGTGAGTTTACAATACAAACAACAGCCGATCAGTACTATGGAGGTGATATGGATAAATGGAGAATTCTGGCAAATTCCTTAAAATTACGCGCTTTAATGTTATTGCGTAATGGGGGAGCCAGTGTAGATGCTCAAATCAATGCTACATTAGGGCAGCCTTTAATGTCTAGCAATGATGAAGGGGCATACCTGATTTATTCTGGTGCACCAGGTGCTCAAAATGCAATGAAGACAATTATTACTGCATTCTTTGGACCTGACAATGAAAGTCAGAATGTATTTGGACCCGGACCACCAATTGATAACCTACTAAGAGGTTCCGGAGATCCTAGATACGACCTATGGGTAGCAAGAAATGATTTACCGGCACCTGAACTTGCGTTCTTTCCGGATAATTCTACTTCTGTGTTAAGCAACAATATCATTAGATTTGATCTGCCTGATATGTTAATGTTACCATCAGAAATAGATCTTTATAAAGCGGAATTAGCTCTTGAAGGTTTTGCCGCTGCAGGATCTGCAGATGCCAATTACAGAGCTGGCATCACAAACTCGCTCAGATGGTGGGGACAAGATATTCCCGGAGTATTGGCAACACTTACAGAAGCTGATATTACAGGTTATGTTAGTAGTTTACCCGCTCCTAGCATTGTGGATGTTTACGAGCAACAATATCTTGCAGCATTCCTACAGCCAGTAATGGCCTGGACTCATGTAAGAAGAAATCAGGTTCCTGTTTTAGATGCGCCACCTGCATCTACAATTGGTACGACTTTGAGAAGATTTAACTATCCTCCGGATGAAGTTACCAGTAATCCAAATACACCGGCTAATTTACCGACGGAAACACCAATGTGGTTTGAAAACTAATAAAAACGTAAAAAAGATGAAAAAAATAGTATATATAGCATCCGCGTTGGTACTTGTTTTAACTGGATGTACCGAAGAATATGATCTTAATGACAGAGGTCTTTCGGTTGAAGAATTGCCTGGATATGTGGCTTTTGATTCACCCGGGACAAATGTTAACCCAGGGCCCGTAGATGTTACAGAAGATGAAGGTACCTTAGAATTGAACGTTGAAGTGCCTACAGGGACATTAACGACAGTAACGGTGAATTACTCTTTCAGCGGAACTGCTGTCTTTGGAACAGACTTTATCGTAGATGGAGCAACCAGTGCAGGAGGATCTTTGGATATTGATTTACCAACAAGTCCGGCTGTTGACGGTAGGCCTATTAACGATGACATCATTGTGGAACTTTTACAAGACGATGTTGCCGATGGTGATAAAACATTAATAGTTACTTTGGATTCGGCTTCCAATGCTGAAGGAGCTTTGGCAGTTGGTCGTGGCGGTACAGATTTCTTGAAATCTACTACTGTTAATATCATAGATATTGACTAAAGATTCTTAAGTAAGTTTTAATGAAACAAGAGGGTCGCAATTTAATTTGCGACCCTTTTTTTATTCATTTTTAAATCCTATGTAAGTTTTGTTGAAGCTCCATTATTTTATCAAACCTATATGAGCGATACCACGAAACTTATACATCAGCGTTCAAGTTTTATATAGACTGAGGTAGAATTATCACTACAAAGCTCAATGGGGTTTTGGTAACATAGCTCTCCGATAAAAAATTGATATGAGTAACAAACACCAATTGAACCAACTTAGTTTGGAATCAGAACCTGAAATGCATCATGAGGATACTGATCCATTTAAATCATGCAAGTAACTTTGAAGTTATTGAGGGTCTCTGAATTGTATAGATACTTTGAATTGGCACAACAAGGTTTAATAAAAAACGCACGAACCAGCGTATTAAAAAGCACACATTAATTCTAATTTAAGTAGCCCGACCTAAACCCCTCAGTTATTCTACTCTAAATTCAAAAACTTCAGAAGTAGAAGTATTATTTTGGCTGTCTGTAGTTACAACACGCCAGTAATAGGTTGCTCCGGATGTAATAGAAGCGTCTAGATTGCTGTCTTCAGTAGATCCTATTTCTGTAGTTGGGTCAGTTTCTGTACCAAAGAAAACAGTGTAACCTACGATATCATCATCAATATCACTGGTGGTCCATTGTAAATTGACCGTCGTAGCCGCAGCAATTGTAGATCCTCTTGCCGGGTTAACGGCTTCAGCAGGAAATGGCGCGTAGTTCTCAATTCCCGGTCCCTGATTGTAAAACTTCGCTTTTGCACTTGAAGCAGTTTCATTCGTTCCATTTGCCTTTGAAATCACAAACCACTCGTATGGTGTGCCCCTGTCTATTGTTATAGTGGCATCTTCGGATGAAGCGTTTGTTTTTGTGGTAGTGTTCATATTTATATTTCTCAGGTTAACCTCATAGGAATCTGTATTTTCCGAAGCATTCCACTGAAAAGTAACTGCGCTTTTCGTTTCATCAGTTTCCGAAATCACCCCCTCATTACATTCGGTATTGTCCTCAGGAAAAACCAAAGTGGCTGCCGAAGGTGCCGCAACAACCGGCGGTGGAGGTGTATCATCAGTGTTGGATGAATTACCACCACATGCAGTTAGTAATAACAATGTAATCGCTGAAAAAACCCTGGTTGTTATTTTCATTTTCTTATAATCTTATAATTCAATAATGTATTTTCTGTCTTTATATTAAGTAAATAGATGCCTTTAGCTAACCCATCGACATTAAACCTTACTTCGTTTTCCATAACGTTAAACGGCTTGCTGAACACTTTTAATCCACTTATAGTATACAGGCTTAATTCTACCTGCTTTGTTCTGCTGGTATTCCCCAGATATACGGTCAGATCACCGCTTGATACCGGGTTTGGATAAATAAACAGCTCGGTGGTTAGGACAATGGTTTCTTCATAAACGCCCTGGCAATCTTTATCTGTCTTTACAGAGAGTGTGTTTTCAACTCCGGAAAGAGGAAGCGTAATTGAACTTTCGGAAGTTTCATATCTACTGCCGTTAAGTGTAATAAAATAATTCTTTCCACCGCTGAAATTAAGAATCACCTCATTGTTAAGGGAACTAATTTTTGAAGAAACAGAAAGCGCCTCTGGTTCTGATATGGTTATATCAAAACAGTTTTCATAACCGGCTTGTCCTGCTACAGTCAGGCATACCGTGTAATTGCCAGCTGCCAGATTTTCAAAGACTGTAGCGTCAGAGAAATTAGCAGAAGTATCGATTCCTGAGCCAGTAAGAGTGGCTGTATAATTCAAGGTAGTTTCCGCCTCAATTGCTACACTTCCATTATTGCTGGAAATACAGGATTCCCCAATAGTCAATACCCTGAAATTTGAACCGGGTAAAGAAAATACAGCACAACCGGTAACATCTACAACGGCGCCTTCCGGGGTATTCGGACATATTATGTCTATCGTATCCGGGACACCATCATTGTCATTATCTTCATCGCAGACATCCCCAATACCATCGTTGTCTATATCTGCCTGATCTGCATTGGCTATAAGTGGACAATTATCGTTTATATCCAAAATTCCATCGCCATCATCATCTGTGTCACATACATCTCCTTCGCCATCGCCATCCGTGTCGAGTTGATTTGAATTGGATATCAGAGGACAGTTATCATCTACATCTAATATGCCATCGTTGTCATCATCTTCATCATCCTGGAAACCATCAACAACGAAATCATCAATTATTACCCCTTCCCTGGTCACTGCAGGATCTGACTGGAATACTATGCGGAAGATAACATTGCTTTCCCCTGTCAGGTCTGTTTCGCCCAAAGCAGCATTGGCTACAAAGTCATAGGCGTATTCCTGGAATTCGCCAATCTGCCCATCCGGAATTTCTCCGGTCCATTGTGCGCCGGGGCAATTCTGACAATCGTCATCCGTTCCGGAGGAATCATTAGTCCTGTCGCTGTTATACCAATTGGGTTCACTATTTATGTTTCCTAATATGTTCCAATTAACTCCTGAATCTGTAGAATACTCAACATAAACAATGTCAAAATATAGCTCAAGGTCGTAAGCCATATTAAATTTAAGTACCGGGGCTAAAGGTCGTAAGCCATTTTAAATTTAAGTACCGGTGCTACTATGTTTGCAAGCTCATAACAATTACTCACCAAAAACCCTTTGGTATTGTCGGGGTGATTACCACTAAGCGTAGTTCCATATACCTGTGTTCCGGACGCTGCTGTACCAAGTTTAGTACCTGTTGGAACCCCTCTTTCCCATAGAACGTCTTCAGTTCTGTCGTTAAACGCCAAAAGAGCGTCGTTTTCTGTTTCGAATGTGTTTACCAAGCCACCCAATCCAAATGGATTGATGTAAAATGTGCTTTTAATAGTATTGTTATCTGCAAATGCATCATTTGTAATTGTAACTTCTGCATTAAGGGTTACCTGACCAAGAATATTTATGTTTTGTGAGGGCAATGTAATGGTGGTTTCAGCATCGCTAATTAAAGTACCTGTCCACTGAAAAGTTTGGTCTCCACCATCATTTATGCTGTAAACCACATTAATTGCAGTAATCTCGTTAATACCTTTGTTCTTGACTACTATTTCAGGCGCAAATTCCCCGCAAAGCACAGTGCCTGGAACTGGTGTAATGGATATTAGCTCTATATCATCGTCGGGAATTTTAATAGGGATAGGGGACTGCCATACTCCTCTTCCATAGGTAGAAGCTGTTAGAATTCCATCAACCAGATTTATATCCAGATCACTTACGGCGACACTGGGCAATCCTGTAAAATAATCTTCCCATTCTGTTAAGGTGTCATCCAATCTATAGACACCCAGACTAGTTGCAACATAGATTGGATTATCTACATTTCTGCCTTGATGCACTATGGCAAAGTATGCCTGGTCTGTTGGCAGATTTAGTGTAATGTCTACTGCGGTACCAGCTGTTCCGTCCACACCTACAGGAACTTTAAAAACACCTCTTAAATCTTGTTGTTGATTTTGTGCGAAACCAACGCGGTTGGAGGTGGTTACATAGATAAATGATCCATCTGTTGTGTTTATTGCGATATCTGAAATACCAGATTCAAATACATTGAACTCAGTAAAGGTTGTACCTCCGTCATCGCTTCTAAATACCGTATTACCCTCAGCGGCATATAAGACCAAAGGGTTGTTGGGATCCACCTCTAAATCGTCTATAGGAGTACTTCCAAGATCATCGGAGAGCCTTTCCCATGAATTTCCGTTTAATTTGAAAACGGCATCATATCCGGCATATACATCTCCTTCACTGCTTAATGCCAATGGTGTTATCCAATTTCCCCTACCTGCGGGAGAATCGACTCTGCCCACGGTCTGTCCGGAATCGGTAGACACAAACAGGGGGTCTCCGAATTGAACAAAACCATATACAATATTATTATTGCTGGGATCTACCTCGTAATCCATTCCATCCCCACCCGTATATACTTTCCAGGTATTATTGTTTCTTATATATCCTGAATTATCCTGTAATCCGCCCACCATTTTAGCAGAGTCATCTTTTGCCACTGAAATACGATAGAATTGCCCAACGGCAATTCCATTTATGGTATAATCCTCAAAAGATATCCCTCCGTCTTCAGAAACATAAATGCCCCCGTCGCTTCCGCAATACAATTTGTTATTAAAGAATTTTAAAGTATGAATATCTGCATGGGTATAGGCGGCAGTGTTTTTGAACCATTCATTTAGCTGGTTAAAACTATCCCCGCCATCTGTACTCTTCCAGATATTTAAACAACCCATATATACTTCGTTAGCATTTGTAGGAGATACTTCAATGGCAAGGTCAAACCAGGCCTGATTAGACTCCAGGATATCTGTAGTATTTGCAG
The DNA here is from genome assembly GCF_947258525.1 of uncultured Eudoraea sp. Lineage (GTDB taxonomy): Bacteria > Bacteroidota > Bacteroidia > Flavobacteriales > Flavobacteriaceae > Eudoraea. The sequence goes on along the minus strand of NZ_CAMYIP010000065.1, from coordinate 3,932 downwards.
TTTTGGTAAATGTTACGCCACTATCCGCTGATCTGTATAATCCCTGGTAACTAAAATTGCTGCTCTGGGTATTTGCGCTTAAAATATATACAACGTCTGGATCTGCGGGGCTAACGCCAAGTACCAGCCTGCCTGAATCATTGGGTAAACCATCATCAATTCTGGTAAAATTTTCTCCATCGGTGGATTTGTAGTAGGAGGAAACTGAAACGGCATAGACCGTATTCGGATCGCCCGGTTTAAGTTTAAAATCGGTGATATTTAGTGGTGTTTGCTTATTAAAAGTTACTCCGGCATCTGTTGATTTCCAGAGCCCACGATTTGAACCTACCCAGATAATATTGGAATTCGTGGGGTCTATTACGATTTCATTCGTCAACAGATTAATATTGGGGTCAGTAGAAGTATTGAGCCCGGTTTCCTGCCAGGTTGTTCCTCCATCTATTGATTTAAAAACGCCTATACTATATGAATCCGCGGCATCGTCATCACCCGTGGAAATGTAAACAATATTTGAATTGTTAGCATCAATAGCTATTCCCGAAACTCCTATTTGAAGAAAGTTATCAAACAGGTTTGTCCAGCTGCCACCCGCGTCTGTAGATTTCCATAACCCTCCGGCCGGGGCGCCAACGTACCATACATCGGCATTGTTGGGATCAACGGCAACGGCATTTATCCTTCCCTGCCCTGGGAGTCTTCCGGGCTCGGCACCATGGGTGGCCGGTCCTATAGAAGTCCAATCGCTTATGGGATTAATTGCTTTGCCTACATGGTTTTCCTGTTTTTTCTTCCATGTAGTATATAATTGTTCTGAGGAAGGCAGATTACCTTCGCTATCGACAAAATTCATCCAGTAATTTTCCCATCGCATATAGGGTTTATACCCGCTGCCTTTTGCATCGTTATCTTTGCCTTCCCAATACTTATGGAAGGCTGTGGATATTTCATAAATGGTATAGTTGTCTGATATGGAATTTACAGCCCTGGCCGTAATATTGGAAGACTTTGATTTTTTCAAATCTTTCATCCATGGCGCACCTTCATTGAACTGCCCATATGAAAAGGTTCCTGCCAGAAGGAGGAGAACCACGAATTTTCTTAACATGTAATTTTTTTTGGTAAATATCCTGAAAAAACTAAGAATATTCAATTTTTTCTGCCAAACTACAGTAATTTGTGATTTAATTAATATATGGTTTGCAGTCAAATTAATTTTTAAACGTTTTAAGCAACATAAAACTTTCACATTTAGTTAGGAACAAAAAAATTAACTTTGCTGACAGTATAATAATTTTATTATTTAACAGGATAAATTAATCCATTTATAAGTTGTTACATCATAATTCTAAACGGTTTAATAAGAATCACACATTTCAAAAACTGTAACTAAAGTTTTTCAATGAAATATTTCCTTTTGCTGTTTTTGGTTTTTATTAGCCATACACTTCTTTCCCAGAATGATTCTCTGCCACCGACCAAAGCGCAGGACAGTGCTGTGTTTCGGATGAAAAAAATTAAAAAGGATAAAAAGAAAGACACCCTGGAAATTACTATCAAGGATTATAAAATTGTTTCGTATTCCAGGGACACGACTTATTTGGATACTACACTAAGCATTCAAAAGGAATATAAGTACAATTATTTACGAAGGGATGATTTTGAACTTATGCCTTTTGCCAATGTAGGTCAGCCTTATAATCACCTTGGTCTTAATTTAGAACGAAATACCCTGTATCCTTCCCTGGGTTCCAAAGCGAGACATTTTAATTATATGGAGATAGAGGACATATCCTATTACAATGTGGCCACACCCATGACGGATCTTTTTTTTAAGACAACTTTTGAACAGGGTCAGCTGTTGGATGCAATGCTGACTTTTAATACCTCCCGAAGATTTAACTTCTCTATAGCATATAAAGGTTTTAGGTCATTAGGAAAATATAGCTGGAGCCAGGTCAAATCGGGTAATTTCAGATCTACGGCCAACTATGTAACCGAGAATGGCCGTTACAGATTAAGGGCGCACTGGACATCCCAGGAAATTGAAGCGGAGGAAAATGGTGGGATTTCCAATAAAGAACTTCAGTTTGAATCTAACGATCCGGATTTTAAAGACAGGTCCAGAATAGATGTTTTTTTTACCGATGCCCAGAATGTCCTGATTGGGAAAAGATATTATCTGGAGCACCAATACAGATTACAGAAAAATGAAACGGATTCTGTTCGTTCCAAATCAAATTACCTGGGGTTTGGACACGTTTTTACCTATGAAACCAAGAATTACCAATTTCAGCAAGATACGGAAAACGTATATTTTGGAGATGCCTTAGTAAGTCCAATTGATGACAAGGCAAGCTTAATGACCATGTATAATGAGCTTAATGTAGAGTTTTCCAACAGAACCCTGGGTGTATTAAAAGGATCTGTTAATTTGTACAACTACAACTATTTTTTCAATACCACAATAACAACAGATGAAGGCTTCATACCAAATAAACTCAGAGGCGAAGAAGTTGCAATAGGAGCAAAATATAAAAAACAAATTGGAGGATTTATGCTGCAGGGTGGCATTGCTTATAATATCTCGGGCAAACTAACCGGTAATATTATAGATGCATCGGCCAGTTTCCAACTAAATGAAAAGAATAAAATTAGTGCAAGCATACATTCTTCATCCAGATTGCCGAATTTTAATTTCTTGTTATATCAGTCCGATTACGAAAATTACAATTGGTACAACGTTCAAAACTTTGAGAAAGAACGCCTGAGCAGTCTGCAATTTAACCTGGAATCGCAGGTATGGGGAAATATAAGTGCAAAATATACAACAACAGACAATTATACTTATTTTACTTCTCTTGCAAATGACGAACAAGCTGAGGATAATTTGGAGAATGCTTTTATAAAGCCAGTTCAGGAATCAAACAGCGTGAACTACCTAAAGGTTAAATACGTTAAAGAATTTAGGTTTGGAGACTGGGCGCTGAGTAATACCTTAATGTATCAGAACGTCACCCAGGATAATGAGGTATTAAATCTACCGGCGTTCGTCACAAGAAATACACTTTATTTTTCTAAAGATGTTTTTAAGAAAGCAATGTTTTTACAAACAGGAATAACCTTTAAGTATTTTAGCAGTTATAATATGGACGCTTACAATCCTTTGCTGGCCGAATTCTATACACAGAACAGGGAGAAACTGGGAGGGTTTCCATTATTAGACTTTTTTATAAATGCCAAAGTCAGAACTGCCAGGATATATCTTAAGGCAGAACATTTTAATTCTTCGTTTACCGGCAATAGTTTTTATTCTTCCCCCAATTACCCTTATCGCGATTTTGTAATAAGATTTGGATTGGTATGGAATTTCTTTTCCTGATTTTATAATAAAACTGAAAATAATATGAGTCAAGATTGCAGGTCTGGCTTTTATCTGCTGTTTTGTTTCAATGTTCTTTTACACCTGTCTTGAGTTTTAGCTAAAAATTTTGGGGATTAAACCAATGAATTATTGAGGTGAAGGCTTCATATTCAGCATGTTATAATTTAATTATTTTTAGAAGATATTTTTTTTTGATTTAGGGTTGTGCAAGCAAAAAAAGTGCTCTATATTTGCACCCGCTTAGCTGGGCAGTAGCTTTGGTTAAGTATTGGTAAATTTTGGATTTACTGAAATTAGAAGTTCATTGACATATTGACAGACAGCGTTTTTCTGTTTATTTTTTTTGGTTTCTACCGGAAGAGATAGATAGAGGAATTAAATTATTTTGGAATAAGAATAACAACAAGGGTTAGGATGGAGTTTTCATAGTTTATCTAGGCGTATATACGTATTTTACGATACAACGATGAAGAGTTTGATCCTGGCTCAGGATGAACGCTAGCGGCAGGCCTAACACATGCAAGTCGAACGGTAACATAAGGTGCTT
>NZ_CAMYIP010000064.1 GCF_947258525.1 uncultured Eudoraea sp. | reverse complement strand
TTTTCAGAACCGGAATTTTTAATCTTGCAGATGTGTCCGTGATGATTGGGATGATTATGCTGTTGATCCACTTTGTATATAATAAACGCAATGAAAAGCCGATTGAAAGCTAGACACTAGTGCTACAGGAACGAAATTCAATACCTATAAAATCCCACCTTTTTCCCAATATCTTCGCCTGCCTGCCCTTTAGATTTGTAATTGATAATTTATTATCATATTACTATTATTACTATGTATATTTTCTTTTTGGTTCTTTTTCTTTTGTTGAATTAACATAAAAATGTTAGTAACTTAAATAATAGCGGAGGTGAACTATCTGCCTGCATAAGTTCTACGACTTAATAGCCGAATTAGTCCTCCGCTATTTCAAGATTAAGCACCATGTAGAAATTTAGGTTTTTAGACCTACTAAAGGTGTTAGTGTTAATCTCTTAAAATCTATTCAAATGTATAATTTTTTCGTTGGTTGCGACATGTCAAAATCGTTTTTTGACGTTTCTTTTTATCAAGACAATAATCCTGTTTATCTAGGACAATTCTCAAACGATATACCTGGATTCAAGAAAATGGTAAGACAACTCAAGAAAGTTAGTAACGTGTTGAAAACATCTTGGTTTGTTTGCTTCGAGAATACCGGTGTATATTCCAAGGCGTTGGTTGAATGGCTAATCAGTCAACAGATACCTTGTAGAGAAGAAAATGCCTTAGCTATTTCAAAGTCTTTAGGGATTCGTAGGGGTAAAAATGACAAGGCAGATTCAAAAGATATCTGTAAATATGGGTATGAGAAAAGATCCTCAATAAAACCTACGATTTTGTCAAAACCTGGAATCATTAAACTGAAAAAATTACTATCAAGAAGAGATTTATTAGTAAGGCAAAAACAAGGATTGTTAGTATCTATTAAGGAACAAAAACTGACTTTAGATCCAAAGCTGTTGGAATTTTTAGAGTCTCAGAATCAAGAATTACTAGCACTATATGCTCGACATATTAAAGAGCTAGAAAAGCAAATACAGCAGACCATTGATGAAGATGAAGAAATGAAAACAAATAATGAATTGGCACAGTCAGTTGTAGGAATTGGTTTGGTTAATAGTGCATATATGATAGCCTACACCGATAATTTTTCTAGTTTTGAAACAAGTCGAGAATTTAATAGTTACTGCGGAGTAGCTCCTTTTGAGCATTATCAGTCTGGTAATCAGAAGGGTATATTTAAAGTCAGTCACATAGCAAACAAAAAAATAAAAAGCTTGTTGTCCAATGCTGTAAATGCAGCAATAATGTATGATCCAGAACTAGCAGAATATTATCAAAGAAAACTAGGTGGGGGTAAGCCAAAAGGGGTTGTTCTTAATGCTTTAAAAAACAAATAAGTCCATCGTGTTTTTGCTGTTGTTAAGCGTAAAACTCCTTATGTGAAAATGATGACTTATAAATAAATATTTTATTTAATAAATAATTTGGTTAACCGTAGAAATTCACAGATCCTATGTTTGTAAAAGCGGAAAGGTTTTAGTTCAAATTAATAGTGATAAAATATTAATTAACCTAAAACCTTTCAACATGAAAAATACAAATAATAGTTTAGACTTTACTGGTCAAAATATTTATGTAGGAATGGACGTACATAAGAGGACCTGGACCTGTACAATTTGTTCTCAGCATGCGATTTTGAAAAAGGTAGTTTTTGAAAGACCATTTACAAAAAATTTAGTTAATTATTTACGAAGAAATTTTCCTAACGCGAATTGCTATAGTGCCTATGAAGCGGGATTTTGTGGATTTGTAGCGCAAAAAGAATTGAAAGCTGAGGGAGTTAATTGCATTGTTGTGAATCCAGCGGATATACCGGTATCGGATAAGGAAAAGCAATTTAAAACTGATCTTAGGGATAGTAAAAAGATTGCAGTAACATTGAGAAGCGGAGAACTAAAAGCTATATATGTTCCAACCCTAGAAAATCAGAAGGATAGAGCAGTGGTGAGAGAACGCTGGAGTATTTCAAAAGATCAAACCAGGGCAAAGAATCAAATTAAAAGTCATCTTAATTTTTTTGATATTGAGATACCTGAAGATTTTACAAGTCGCTATTGGTCCATAAAATTTGTTGATTGGTTATTGAAAATCGCTGAAGAAAAACAAGATGATGCCTTGAAAGTAAAAATTCAAAAACACATTATCCTAAGAACTCACCAACTTTGGGCAACTAGAGAATTAAGGAAATTATCCAGAACGGATAGACACATTGAGTTATCTAAAAATTTGCTGACTGTACCCGGAGTAGGACTCTTTCACGCCATGGTATTTCTTACAGAGTTAATTGATATGAAAAGATTTAAAAACGAAAATCATTTGTTTTCATTTTGTGGATTAATACCAACAACAAATACTTCAGCAGACAAACAAAGAATAGGGGAAATGACCAGAAGAGGAAATACTAGAGTAACAACAGCCTTAATTAAAAGTGCATGGGTGGCCATTAGATCCGATAATGAATTACTAATGCGATATGAAACTTATAGGAAAAGAATGAACGGGAATAAAGCTATTATCAAAATAGCTAAAACTTTAGTGAGAAGAATAAGAAAAGTTTGGATCCATAAAGAAAAATATATAAAAGCTGAATGCTAAAATCAAATCCCATGAAAAAGAAATACTATCAGGGATAAGACTGGATTCGCCTGCCTACAGCTATTTTTTATAAATAGACTGGATTCCGCAGATTACAGCTTATCCTATTTTATGATGATTGAGATCTTACAGCTAAAAGGATTATCCAATTAGACTGGTGATAGAAGGCTAATTTTTTTTAATAGATGGGATGTATTATTACTATCCAAGCAGGGACTCAACTTTAGTATTGAGCATAAAATAACTTTATCACAAATGAAGAATTTTACTAAAATTAATCCGAAAAAACTTGGTTTACAACATAGAAGGCAGGCGTAAAAAAGCAATGAAATTCTTAAAGCCATAAAACTCGCTCTTGGTGTAATATCGAAAGTAACAATGAATGTTTTTGCTATGGATTTGAATAAATAACCTCAAACTGTCTATAATCGAATGTACTATTTAGGAGGATTAGGTAAACACCAAAGATATAATAAGTACCTAAACGTGATAGTAAATTTTTCTAACGTTACTTTTCCATTGCTGAAAAGTAACCAAAAAGCTAGGCGGAATAATACCTGCCCGCAAGGCTGGCTCCCACACCCACTATTCCGCCGGAGCTTGCCCGCACGCGCTCTTTTGGTGGAGGATGGTAATATGAT
>NZ_CAMYIP010000063.1 GCF_947258525.1 uncultured Eudoraea sp. | reverse complement strand
ATATTTCCTTTAAACTTTTTATCCTGATCTTTTGGATTGCCTATGGCAGTTGCTTTTGCCGTGGTTAATAAACCTGCCGTAGCTGCAACTGAAGAGCCGATGAATGTTCTGCGTTTCATTTTCCATACTTTTAAGTGTTTTAAAGATAAATTATTTAGATTTAATAATGGAATTTACTTCCGACAAGAAAAAGCTGGTAGAACTGGCGCATTACAAAATGCCATTTGGTAAATTTAAAGAGCGTTACCTTATTGATTTACCCGAAGCATATTTGGTTTGGTTCCAGAGAAATGGTTTTCCTAAGGGTAAACTCGGGGAGCAAATGAGGGCTGTTCTAGAGATAAAAATAAATGGTTTGGAAGGGCTGATTAGAAAAATTAGGGAAGAATTTCCTGTGGATACCCAATAATTTCTAGTTGCATTTTGTACCTTTGAATCCCGTAATATAGAAGTGCGATATGCCAGATACTAAATATGTTTTCGTTACGGGAGGTGTAACTTCTTCACTTGGAAAAGGAATCATTGCAGCTTCCTTAGCTAAACTTCTGCAGGCAAGAGGGTATAAAACGACCATACAAAAACTAGATCCTTATATCAATGTAGATCCTGGTACCCTCAACCCATACGAGCATGGGGAGTGCTATGTTACTGATGACGGCGCAGAAACCGATCTTGATCTTGGGCATTATGAACGATTTTTAAATGTAAAAACATCACAGGCCAACAATGTAACTACAGGCCGGATTTACCAGAGTGTGATTGAAAAAGAACGCCGCGGAGAGTTTTTGGGCAAGACAGTGCAGGTAGTTCCGCATATTACAAATGAAATAAAGGAACGAATTCAAATACTTGGAAATAGCGGTGAATACGATATTGTTATTACTGAAATCGGGGGAACAGTCGGGGATATTGAATCCCTTCCCTATATAGAAGCGGTAAGACAATTACTATGGGAATTGGGGGATAACAATGGTATTGTAGTACATCTTACTTTAGTCCCATATCTTTCTGCCGCCGGTGAGTTAAAGACCAAACCAACACAGCACTCAGTTAAAACCCTCATGGAGAGCGGAATTAAAGCAGATATTTTGGTATGCAGGACAGAACATGAATTATCGGATGACATCAAACAAAAATTGGCGTTATTCTGTAATGTTAAAAAAGAAGCAGTTATACAATCAATAGATGCATCAACCATTTATGATGTACCGGTTATGATGCAGGATGAAGGTTTAGATACCGTTGCCTTGCAGAAACTTAACTTACCCGATAATACCAAGCCGGATCTGGATCAATGGAATGAGTTTCTGGACAGGCATAAACACCCGAAGTCTGAAGTAACAATTGGACTTATTGGCAAATATGTTGAATTGCAGGATTCTTATAAATCCATCCTGGAATCATTTATTCATGCAGGGGCGATAAATGAGGTTAAAGTAAATGTTAGGTCTATACACTCTGAATTTATCACGGCCCAAAACTTTGAGGAGAAAATGAAAGGCCTTCAGGGTATTCTTGTTGCTCCGGGTTTTGGAGAGCGAGGCATTGAAGGAAAGATTAAAGCGGTGCGGTATGCAAGAGAGAATGAAATTCCGTTTTTAGGGATATGCCTTGGAATGCAGATGGCCGTAATTGAATTTGCAAGAAATGTATTGAAGTTAAAGGATGCCAATTCTACTGAAATGGATGAGTATACGGATCATCCTGTTATTAGCTTAATGGAAGAACAAAAGTCAATCACCAATAAAGGCGGTACTATGCGTCTTGGAGCCTGGGAATGTCAGATAAAAGAAGGATCGCTTGTGCATAAAGCATACCATGGCAGAACTTCCATTTCTGAGAGGCACAGGCATCGTTATGAATTTAACAATGACTACAAAGAGGAATTTGAGAAAGCAGGTATGATAGCCTCAGGTATAAATACAGATACCGATTTGGTTGAAATAATTGAAATACCCTCTCATCCATGGTTTATAGGTGTACAATATCATCCGGAATATAAAAGTACAGTAGCCAATCCACATCCGCTTTTTGTAGGCTTTGTGAAGGCCGTATTGTTGCACAAAAGACAACAAACTAATGCCAGTTTGGCATAAACTCCACAATTGGATATATATTTGCAAACCATTTGGAACTATCCGTTCACAGGCATGAGCCAAAATTATTGCGGATTTGTATTTAAATTATATTAAATGGAAGAAAAGAAACTCGACATAAATTCCATCATTGGCTTTATACTGATCTTTGGAATTCTCATTTTTTGGTTTTACCAAAATCAGCCCACACCAGAGGAACTGGAGGCTCAAAAGGCGGAACGGGCTAAAGTAGAATCTCAGGTAGAAGTCGAAGAATCCACTGCGCCTGAGCCCGTTTTACAGGAATCACAGATTGATTTGCAAGACTCTGTTGCGATTGCCGATTACAAAAGTGCCATAGGAGGTTTCGGATTTACTTCAGCAAAGGAAGGAACTACCATTCTAGAAAATGAAGTCCTCTTCCTGGAGGTAAGCAATAAAGGGGGTCAGATAATTGAAGCCAGGATGAAGAAGTTTGTCACCTATGATTCAATACCCATTTATTTGGTTAAAGATGGCAATGCTTCTTTTGGAATTAATTTTACAACAAGAGACAATCGTGTATTAGATTCAAAGGATCTGTTTTTTGAACCCTCAATTTCACAGAATGGAGACAATCAGGTGCTTTCAATGAAGGCAAAAGTTGCTTCCAACCAGTTTTTGGAATTTCGTTATGAAATGAAGCCAAATGAATACCTGGTAGATTATACGGTGCGGTCTCAAGGGTTAAGCAGCGTAATAAATGATGCGCAGCCAATAAATCTTAACTGGAAATTACAGGGAATCAGGCATAATAAGAGTATCCAATATGAGAATAGGTACACCAGACTTACCTATAGACATGAAGATGATAAAATTAGCAAACTCTCCGAAAGTGGTGATGATGAAGAAATTGAGAATGAAGTTCGCTGGCTTTCTTACAGGCAACACTTTTTTAGTTCTATTCTTGCAACAAAAACACCTTTTGAGACGGCTACCTTAAATTCAAGGAATTTAGTGGAAGAGGAAAGTAAAGAAGCCAGGGTAACCAAAGAATTTGCTTCAGTTGCACCCTTAAAAATGGAGGGTGGTGAACTTTCTTATAATATGAATTGGTATTATGGGCCTACAGACATAGAAGTATTAGGGGAATATAAGGAATTGGGACTAGCCGATTCTATTCCATATGGCTGGGGAATTTTTGGTTGGATAAACAGATTTGTGTTTACTCCGTTTTATGGTTTTTTAAGTTCTTTTTTACCATTTGGAATTGCCATTGTAGTAATGACCATCCTGGTAAGATTGGTAATGTCTCCGGTTACATACAAATCGTATTTGTCACAGGCTAAAATGAAGGTTCTAAAACCTGAAATTACTGAGCTTACTGAAAAGTATAAGGACAATGCAATGAAGAAACAGCAGGAAACTATGAAGCTGTATAATAAGGCAGGAGTGAGCCCAATGAGCGGTTGTGTGCCGGCATTGTTACAATTACCTATTTTCTATGCCTTATTTATGTTTTTCCCTACCTCTTTCGCACTACGACAAAAGTCTTTTCTCTGGGCCAGCGATTTATCCTCTTATGACACAATCGCAGAATTGCCGTTTACCATTCCATTTTACGGAGATCATGTAAGTTTATTTCCAATATTGGCATCAGTGGCTATTTTCTTTTATATGATGATGACCACCGGGCAGAATATGCAAACCCAACCGGGTATGCCAAATATGAAATTCATCATGTATTTGTCTCCTTTGATGATGCTTTTCTTCTTTAACAATTACGCGAGTGGGTTGAGTTTATATTACTTTGTTTCAAACCTTATTACGATCTTTATCATGTTGGCAATAAAGAGGTTTATATTGGATGAGGACAAAATACATGCTCAGATACAGGAGAATAAAAAGAAACCCAAAAAGGAAAATAAGTTTCAGAGAAAAATGCGTGAGATGATGGAGCAGGCAGAGCAGCAGAAAAAGACCAAATAACATCTCACATTTCCTAAAAACAAAAAGCCCTGACATTTCTGTCGGGGCTTCTAGCTTTAAGTAGGTTTAATTTGGTAAGATTTGGGATTCCAAAGATGCACTATAGTTTTTCCAAAAAAAAAGAATAGTTGTAAAGGCTCATTTTTTGTATGCTAACAGTTTCAATTTTGATGTCTCCTTTCTTTTAGAAGAATCCCTGTCTTTTTTCTTACAAAAAACTCCCCTGATGAATCAAGGGAGTTTCAGCTATCAAATAATCGAATTAGTCGCCACTAAATCAATATTTTAATTAGTTTGTGGTATCAGGAAGAAGTACCGCATCCAAAACGTGGATTACTCCATTTCCAGCCTGAACATCTACGGCAATTATGCCTTTTCCTGTATTGCCTGCACCATCTGTAACATCGGCAATATTTGGGTCTGTACCAGGTAGGGTAATAATGATATCATCTCCTTCCAGCGTTGTAGCCGGTGTATCTCCAGCCGGATTAAGGTCACCTGATGTAATATTGTTTTCGCTCACTACATGGTGCAATAGTACTTGTGTTAAAACAACTTCTCCCGGAAGGTCACCCAAGGCAGTAAAAGCATCGTTAGTGGGAGCAAAAACTGTAAAATCAGGATTTATGCCATCCGCATTACTGCCTTCAGTCCTGGATAGGATATTTACAAAATCAGTTCCAGGTGTCAATGTTGTTAGGGCCTCAACTAGAGTAGAGAAATTAGGATCTGCAGCGGCAAAAGTTACTACTGTTGGGATATCAATTACCGTATCCACTGCATGTATGATCCCGTTGGATCCAACAACATCAGCAGTTGTTACTGACGATATTCCATTAAATTGAACTCCGTCAGAGGTATTGTAATAAAGGCTTAATGCATTATCTCCGGGGCCAGTAGCGCTGGTGTTAGTATAGCCGGCTACTCCTGCAACAAGGTCAGTTGAAGTAACAGCGTCTCCAATAACGTGATTAAGAAGGATTTGAGAAAGGACAGCAGTATTTACGTTTCCTAAGGGTGTTCCATCCAGGAAGGTTTCAAAAGCTGCATTATCCGGAGCTAAAACCGTAAAGGGTCCATCACCACCTAAAACATCAATTAAATTTCCATCCGCTGCACCTAATGCTACTACTAAACTGCTAAAATCTGCATTTACTGCAGCATGAGTAAGGATTGAAGGGATAGGAATTACTGCATCTACTATATGAATGGTTCCATTGGAAGCATCTATATCTGCTCCTCCGTCTGTAACAGCAGAAACGTTATTAAATCGTACGCCATTCGCAGTATTAAAATAAATGCTGATGTTATTATCATCTGCTCCTGAAGCATTCGTACTTGCATAGCCTGCTCCTGAAGCAACTAAATCTCCGGAAGTAATATCGGCTGAAATTACGTGGTTTAATAAAATTTCTGCCAAAACATCTGTTGGCACATCGTCTAGGGATGGGAAATTGTTAGCTGCTAAAAAAGTTGTAAACGCTGCATTGGTTGGAGCGAGAACCGTAAAAGGTCCATCTCCTTGCAATACATTTACTAAATCTCCATCTGCAGCTTGAAGTGCTGCAACAAGTGATGCAAGCTCTGGGGTTGCCAGTGCAATTTCAACAATGTTTTGTTCGGTGGGTAGAATTACCGAACCACCATTGTCATCGTTAGAACATGAAAACGATACTACCAAGGCTGCTGAAGCCAGAATCGCTTTAAAAAAATTAGTACTTAATTTCATTTTTCTGATTTTATATTAAATTAATTATTTTGTTCAACGAAAGTATTAAAAAAGTTAAACGTAAAAAGATATTTATTATTTGTTTAACACTCCCTTAAAACCTATTTTTTTGTATTTAATGAACCTTTATAGGCTTTAAACTCTCGTTTTTTAGGACTAAATAAAAGATGAAGATAAATTAAAATGGTTGCTTTTGTTTAATAATAAATATATATAATTTAACAAAATATTTGTATGCATGAAGAATTCTGAGTATGGTGGATATAAAAAAAACTGCCGTGATTACGGCAGTTTGAAGTTTTAGAGCGAAAACTATTCCTTTACTAATTAGTAGTGTCCGGGATCATTACTTCTGTAATAAGATGCACGACACCATTTATAGCCTGAAAATCCGAAACGGCTAGCACAATTTCTGAATTGCCAGAACCGTCGGTAATTGTAATAAGACCAAGCGATGATGAAAATGTAATATCATCTCCTTCCAGCGTCGTAATTGTAGATTGATCTGTTAGATCTTCGGAACGGTTGTTACCATTCGCTACATGATGTTGCAATACCGATGTTAATAAAGTCTCATCAATATCTTCTACGGTATTCCAGTCGTCATTTGTTGCCAGCAAAGCGTCGAAAGCTATGTCGGCAGGGGCAAATACCGTAAATGGTCCCGTACCCGATAGAAGTGTGGCGAAATCCGTTCCTGGTGTTGCAGTGGTTAAGGCAGTAGTTAACTGTTGAAAGTTTATATCCGTGGTTACAAAAGTAACGACCGTTGGAAAATCAATGACAGCATCCACCGTATGAATAACACCGTTAGAAGCACTTATATCTGCGTCAACTACATTGGAAGCACCATTGAATGTTACAGTAGCACCAGTGGCATCGAAATAAAGGGAAAGCTTTGTGCCGTCAGTTGGACCATCTGCCAGGGTCTGCGCATAATTCCGGGCCAGGGTTATAAAATTAGCGGCGTTTATTTGTGAACCAATTACATGGTTAAGAAGTAATTGTTCCAATACAGCTACAGGAACATCATTAATACTTGCAAAATTCCCTAGCGCTAAGAATAAGTCAAATGCGGTATTTGTAGGTGCAAGGACAGTGAAAGGGCCGGGTCCTTCCAGCGTGCTTGCCAAATTTGTAATTTCCAGGGCTTCAACCAATGTAGATAAATTTGGATCGGCCATGGCCAATTCAACAATGTTCTCTCCGGATTGTGAACCACCCCCATCGTCATTATTACAGGAGACGGCTGTAAAAATCATAAGAGTAATAATCAGGAAATTTTTGAAAATTTGGTACTTTTTCATAATTCATTTTTTTTATGTGATATAAAAGTGCAATATTTTTTGTTAGCATTTTTTTCGTCTAAGTAACTTTAGGATAATTTTAATATTCGGGTAAGGTCAATTTTACGATTTTCATATCATGATTGTTTTTTTACTATTTATGGTTTCCAAAATTTTTTAAAACACCAATATTATTGTATTTCATACTAATTCCATAACGTTTTCTTTCTAAACTATGGTATAGTCTTATCCTCTTAACCCAAATAATAGGCAAATTTTGTAATTTTGCTGCTCTTTAGCAAATATGAAAAAAGTAGTTGTAGGACTTTCGGGAGGGGTAGACTCTAGTGTGGCTGCATATCTGTTGAAAAAACAGGGATATGAGGTTATTGGCCTTTTTATGAAAAACTGGCATGATGACTCTGTGACTATTTCCAAAGAATGTCCCTGGTTGGAAGATAGTAACGACGCTTTGATTGTTGCCGAGAAGCTGGGTATTCCTTTCCAAACTGTAGATTTAAGCAAAGAATACAAGGAGCGCATTGTAGACTATATGTTTCGGGAATATGAAAAAGGCAGAACACCCAATCCCGATGTACTATGTAATCGGGAAATTAAGTTTGATGTTTTCCTGAAAATTGCTATGCAATTAGGTGCAGATTTCGTGGCAACAGGACACTATTGCAGAAAAGGAGAAATTTTGGATGCTACCGGGGCCAAGACATACAGGCTATTGTCAGGGGTAGATGAAAATAAAGATCAATCGTACTTCTTGTGCCAGTTGTCCCAGGATCAATTATCCAATACACTTTTTCCGATCGGAGAATTGACAAAACCTGAGGTAAGGAAGATCGCCTCTGATAATGAATTAATTACGGCGGATAAAAAGGATTCCCAGGGGCTTTGCTTTATAGGAAAAGTACGCCTCCCCGATTTTTTACAGCAAAAGCTGAAGCCAAAAAAAGGCCCCATAGTGGAAGTTCCCAGTGATGTGCCCCAATACCAGCGAACAGTACCTCCCTTTAAAACTAAATTTGAGGAATTGGCCTATTATGCTCAAAAGCCAGTTTATGAAATTACTGATGGCGCAGTCGTAGGCCAACACCAGGGTGCTCATTACTTTACCAAAGGACAGCGAAAAGGTCTGGATGTTGGGGGGACTCCTGAGCCCTTATTTGTTATAGAAACTGATGTTTCGCAGAATATCATTTTTACCGGACAGGGAAAAGCACACCCCGGGCTTTACAGACGCACCTTGTTTATAACAGATGATGAACTGCATTGGGTTAGACCCGACCTAAGTCTTAAAGTAGATGAATCCATGGAGGTTAGGGCAAGGATACGTTATAGGCAACCGCTCCAAAAAGCAATATTATACAAGGTTGATGCCGGGCTTTATGTTGATTTTGAAGAGAAACAATCTGCTATAACTGAAGGACAGTTCGCAGCCTGGTATATAGATAATGAGCTTGTTGGTTCCGGAGTAATTTCTTAATTTTTCAACAAAACAATCAGTACTTTTATAACTCCGGTTTAGTTCCGGTATTTAGATTATCACTCTATGCAAAATAGACTATGCACACTTTTCGGAATTGAGCACCCAATTATTCAGGCAGGTATGATTTGGGCAAGCGGCTGGAGGCTGGCCTCAGCGGTATCCAATGCAGGAGGACTGGGGCTTATTGGCGCAGGGAGTATGTACCCGGAAGTTCTAAGGGAACATATTCAAAAGTGCCAGCAGGCAACGGAAAAACCTTTTGGAGTTAATATACCCATGCTTTATCCGGATATTGATAAGTTGATGGAAATCATAGTGGAACTAAAGGTCAAAATTGTATTTACCTCCGCCGGTAATCCAAAGACCTGGACTAAATATTTAAAAGAAAACGGGGTAACCGTGGTACATGTTGTGAGTAGTGTCAAATTTGCTTTAAAGGCCCAGGAAGCAGGAGTAGATGCCGTAGTTGCAGAAGGATTTGAGGCCGGGGGTCACAACGGAAGGGACGAAACGACTACACTAACCCTAGTCCCGGCAGTACGGGAAAAAATAAATATTCCATTAATAGCTGCCGGAGGTATTGCTACCGGAAGTGCCATGCTTGCAGTAATGATTCTGGGGGCAGATGGGGTACAGGTAGGCAGTAGATTTGTAGCAAGTGATGAGGCATCTTCCCATCATTTGTTTAAAGAAAAAGTTGTAGAGGCCGGAGAAGGGGATACCCATTTAACGCTCAAGGAACTCACTCCGGTAAGAATCCTCAAAAACAAATTCTACCAGGACGTGCAGGCAGCTTATGAGCAGGGTTATGGAACAGAGGAGTTAAAAAGTTTATTGGGTAGGGCCAGAGCTAAACGAGGCATGTTTGAAGGTGATATGGAAGAAGGAGAATTGGAAATAGGTCAGGTTGCGGCACTTATCCACGACATTAAACCCGCTTCCGAAATTGTTGAAGATATGATGCAGGAATTTAATGACGCCAAAAAAAGATTGGCAGATTTATAAATAAGACAGATTGTATTCTTTCAAGTTTTAACCAGCTCAATAATTTACATATAGTTACAATTTTACCCTAAGTACATAACTATCTGCTGTAATATATAATGCCGATTTGTCCGTATTGAAAGCACAATTTGAAGTAGCTTGTCCGGTTTTAATTTTGCCCAGTACTTTTCCCTCGGGAGAGAAAATAAAAACTCCTCCGGGCCCCGTTGCAAATAAGTTCCCTTCATTATCCACTTTTAAACCGTCCGGCAGGCCTTTTTCTTTACTGACAAGTTCGGTGGCATCAAAAAAGAGCTTAGCATTACTAATAGAACCGTCCTCCAGGACATCAAATACTTTCCATATAGCCAGTTCAGGATCAGAATTCGCCACATACAGTTTCTTCTCATCTGGTGAGAACGCAATGCCATTAGGTCTTGTAAATTCAGTAGTTAAAAGAGTTAACTCTCCTTCTTTGCTCAGCCTGAATACCCCCTGATAGTTCAGTTCTTTGCCCGGGTCATCCATTCGCAGTGGCAGACCATAAGGAGGGTCTGTAAAATAGAGGTCCCCGTTACTTTTATATGCCGCATCATTGGGGCTATTGAATCTTTTACCTTTATAAGCGCTGGTCAGGGTTTTGTAGTTGGCGGTTGGCTCCGAAACCGAACTTTGCATTAGTGCGATCTGTCTTTCCCCATGCTGGCATAGTACCAGCTCACCTTCGCTATTTAGGAGTAAACCATTAGCCCCCGGTTCTGATCCTCCAAATTCTTCACCCATAAAACCTGAAGGTTTTAAATATAACTTTGCTTTTTCTCCTTCCTTCCAACTATAAATTGAATTCCTCGGAATGTCTGTATACAAAAGCATCTCCTGTTCTGGCAACCAAATGGGGCCCTCCGTCCAGTCATGTCCTTCCGTGATTACTTCAATGCTATTTTCCTTGGGTACTATAGACCAGAGACTTTCTTCATAGGCCTCAATCTCGCCTTCTTCAAATATCGTGGTCGCATATGGCTTTTCCTGTTCTTTAACAGAATTCTCTTTTTTTTCGGTTTTGCATTGAAGCAGGATTAAGGCGTTTAATGCCACAAGGCCCAGGTATAATATATTTTTCATATTCTTTGTATTAAGCTCAGTACAGACTGTAATCAAATTAATTTAAATGATTTTAGTCAGGTATAGTGCAATTTACCAAAATACCTGCTACTGCTGCAGGATCCTGATGTCCTTAATTAAACGGGTTATCTCTAGATCTTTAGTGCCGTCGTAGATTCCGCGTATTTGCTTCTTTTTGTCAACAAGCACAAAATTCGGAGTATGGATAAAGTCCTGCAGACCTCCATCGCCTTGATCAACCACGGCGAAATAATTTTTACGAGCCAATTCATAAATGTGCCTTTTATTACCGGTAGTAATATTCCATTTTGTATCAAGTGCTCCATTTTTAGAGGCATAGTTATATAAAACGGGCACACTGTCATACTCGGGGGTTACAGAAAGCGACAATAATTTTACATCTGTATCATTCAAAAACTCCGTTTGCAATTTTTCCATATTATTGGTCATAACAGGACAAATAGTGGGACAGCGGGTAAAGAAGAAATCGGCTACATAGATTTTACCTTCGTAATCCTTTTCGGTTATTGTATCCCCGTTTTGATTGATAAGACTAAAAGGGCCAATTTTATGGTTAGTATTCATATCTTGAAGACTCCTGTCTACCAGTTCAGGATTTAAATCTGCGGGATTATAAACTGCCGGTTGTTCTTCCCGAAACCAATAGGAAAGGAAAATCAATAAGGATGTAAGCACCAGGAATATAATTATTCCCTGCCTTAGATGTGGGTTTTTAAAAAATTCAGTCTGCAATGATGCTTGTTTATAAACTTAATCTAATTAAGGGTACTAAGAGATATATTCTTCTACTGTTTTTAGAGTATGGAATTATCTATTTCAATATCGGCATTTTCCCAGGCTTTATCATATTCGGCTTTAATAAGAGCAGCCTCGTCCATTTTACCCTGAGCGGTAAGACTTTGATACAGTCCCATAAGCGACCAACCGTTTTGCCTTAATACTTCCAGGTCTTCCTTATAAATAATCTCAGCTTCTTCAAATTTATTGGCTATTAAAAGAACAGCACCAAGGTTTTGACGAGTTGGTACATGCCATGCCGCAGGTTCGGTATAGACCAGTTTATCTTCCAGGGCAACAGCATTTTTTAAATGTTCAATTGCTTTGGGCAAGTCTCCGTTAAGTGAGGCCAGTTCA
>NZ_CAMYIP010000062.1 GCF_947258525.1 uncultured Eudoraea sp. | reverse complement strand
GTGAATGTGGATTGTTTTGAACATACCGGTTTGTCCTCCGCACCCCAATATCCGGATGATGTAATGCAAATGATTAAAGAAAGAACTGCTCAAATGAATATGGGACCCCTTTTTTGGTGCCCGACAGTTGAGGGGCTTTATAATTATGAGTACGTCAGGGATAACCCTGAAAAATTGGATAATGACTCCTGGCATCTTGGACTACCAGATAGTATTGTTGCTGATATTAAGCGAAGTATTGCCCATCCGGATAGACTACCGTATTTTCAGCTGACACCTTCAAGAAAACCTACATTAAAAACTAAAATTAACCAGTTACTGGATGCAGGTGTTGTCCTGCTAATAGGCACTGATAGTGGCATACCAACTAAATTTCATAGTCAATCTACCTGGAATGAGCTGGATGTTTGGGTAAATGAATTTGGAATAGACCCAATGTATGCGATAAGATCTGCAACTTACTGGCCAGCCTTATGGATGGGAGTCGCAGATGAAGTTGGGACTATAACACCGGGCAAATATGCAGACATCATTGCTGTAAATGGCGACGTTTTGAGATACATAAGTTTATTGCAGGATGTTGATATGGTTATAAAGCGCGGTAAACGCTATAAATAGTGGATTTAGATTATCATAAAGAAGAAAAGCTAAATGCCATTTCCCATGCGGTTGGGGTTTTCCTGGGTATAATTGGATTCTATTTGCTTTTAAAATTTGATACCCACAAAACGGAATACTCAACTATTTCCTTAGTTATTTATAGTATATCAATAGTTCTTCTGTTTTTGGCTTCAACTCTTTACCATTATGTATCTACCCAATCAGTGAAGATGAAGCTCAGAGTATTGGATCACATATGTATTTATTATTTGATAGCCGGAACCTATACGCCTGTAGCGCTAATAACTTTGGAGGAAGGAAATGGATGGTTAATCTTCTACACAGTTTGGGGAATAGCCCTTGGAGGTACAATACTAAAACTGTTTTTTACAGGTTTTTGATATTCAAAGCTTACTATCAAATACTTCTAAATTAGGCCTCTTTTTACTGCTCTTAGGAGGATTTTTTTATACTTCAGGTATATTTTTCTATGCATTTAAGCGTATGCCGCACAACCACCTCATTTGGCATTTCCTGGTATTAGGTGGCGCAATAAGTCATTGGTTTTATATTGTCCTGGCCGTGATCTAAAGAAAATATGCTATTACTGTCCCAAGTACAATCGCTGTTAACTTTCTAATGTTGAATGTATGCCCTTCAGAGCTTTCAAAAAGGATAACTGTAGAAATATGGAGAAATACACCTATGACCAAGGCCGTAATAGGAGCACTGTAGTTAGAAATAAAATCGAACCTTGAGGCGGCAAAACTTCCTAGTGGTGTCATTATAGAAAAGAATACCATAAACATTGTCCCATAAAAAATATTAATTTTTGACCCTACAAGAAAGATACTTAATATAATGGCTATAGGTATCTTGTGTACTAAAATGCCATAAATTATATCATTGTTCTGGTTAATAGGAATGCCTTCTAAGAATGAATGAACACAAAGACTGATAAAAACCAGCCATGGAAAATTTCTTTCTTCACTATTAAGATGAACATGACCATGCTCTGCACCTTTTGAAAAGAATTCCAGAAAAATTTGCAGGAGAATCCCCAGCATTATGAAGATACCAATGATTTTTGGATCAGTCTGTGCATAGACTGCAGGCAGAAGTTCAAAGAGTGTAAGAGCTAATAAAAATGATCCGCTGAATGCCAGTAATAAACGAAGGCCTTCTTTCCTTTTGGGTTTTGTTAGGATTACAAAACCAAAACTCAAAAGAACAGCAATGATTAGTAAAACATAAGTCATGCTAATTTAATATGGTATTAGGGATGCTAAAAATCAATGTGGATAAAATTAGTGTATTTTTGTGGCATTCTTTTACTGTACTATGGGTAATAATTTTAAAATGGTTGCCAAGACCATGTTTGGTTTTGAGGAAATTCTTGCAAAGGAATTGCGGAACCTCGGAGCTGTAAATGTTGTCGAAGGTGTAAGGATGGTATCTTTTGAGGGTGATACAGGTTTTATGTACAAAGCTAATTTATGCCTGCGCACCGCAATAAAAATATTAAAACCTATTCATTCATTTTATGTAAAAGATGAAATAGATCTTTATGAGAAGATATATTCAATGGATTGGTCCAGATACTTAAACCCCGAAACAACATTTGCAATAGATGCAACGGTTAATTCGGAAAATTTCACACATTCATTATATGTCTCTCAAAAAACAAAAGATGCCATTGCAGATAAATTTCGTAATACAGTTGGTAAGCGACCAAATGTAGATGTTAAGTTTCCCGATTTGCGAATAAACATCCATATTCAAATGAACCGGTGCAATGTATCCCTTGATACTTCTGGTCGTTCCTTGCATCAGCGTGGCTATAGAACAGCAACCAATATTGCTCCTATAAACGAGGTTTTAGCAGCAGGACTCCTTCTTTTAAGTGGATGGGACGGGCAGTCTCATTTTTTAGATCCAATGTGCGGGAGCGGGACATTTTTAATTGAAGCGGGAATGATAGCATGCAATATCCCCGCAAATATAAATCGTAAGGAGTTTGCATTTGAAAAATGGCACGATTTTGACAGTGATCTTTACGAGAAAATAGTAGAAAGCAGCCTGAATAAAACCAGGGAGTTTCACTTTAAAATAACTGGTTATGATAAGGCCCCTTCTGCAGTGCAAAAAGCTATAGATAATGTAGAGAATGCAAATCTATCGCAATACATTAATGTTGAAAGGAAAAACTTTTTTGAAACAGAAAAATTAGTTGAAAACCACCTACATATTGTATTTAATCCACCTTATGGAGAGCGATTAAATATTGAAATGGAAGAATTTTACGGGAATATTGGAGATACTCTAAAGCGAAATTATCCTGGAACAGATGCCTGGTTTATAACGTCTAACCTTGAAGCTTTAAAATTTGTGGGGCTGCGACCATCACGAAAAATCAAAGTATTTAATAGTCATTTGGAATCTCGACTTGTAAAATATATAATGTACAAGGGGAGTAAAAAAGCTAAATATAAAAATCAGCTAAAATAAGCATTCACTGCCATTTGGGATATTTAGCTACCAAACTGCTAGGAATCTCTAAACTATTCTTCCACAGGGCTTTCGTTCTTCTTTTTCTTTGCTTTTTTTCTATATAAGGGAATGAAGTAAGAAAGAGAATAATTATAACCCACTCCAAATTTACTGTTATCATTCACCTTATTGAAGCCAGGGATCCATAGATTTGGGAAAGTATCCGCTTCCGTATTCGTGAATAAATAAGCCAGCCTAACACTTGCTCCAAGGTATAAATTTGCAAAGAGTTCAACTTTTATTCCTAATACAAATTCTAACCAGGTAGCGTTTAATCCTGTGAATTCTTGAGGGGAATCTGCACCAGTAGCAAAATTATTAGGATTCCAATACCTATTGCTATCGTAGATCGTATAATTATTTAATGTCTGGCTAAAAGTACTGCCGGCATATCTTGCGCCAAAAATTATGGCATTAGTCATCCCATACCAATTCTCATAGGTGTTATAATCAATACCGAGTTTTATGTAACTTCCGGAGGTGGTGTAGTTATAAATCTCAACTCTATTAAGGTCATCAACATTTTCAAGAGCTTCAACACTCGTTTTTTCCTCATTACCAAACTCAGCTGCTATGTAAATCTTTTTGGTAATGCGATAGTCTGCTACAAATTCCAGTCCGGAATAATCGCTATCTAAGAGAGCCCTTATTGGTCTACTTAAATCAACACCAATGCGCAACCCATATCGGTCACCAAAACTTGTTGAATCTCTGGCACTTAAATCCAGAGAATCGGTTTGCGCACTACTTATTAAGAAGCTAAAAAGAAGGAAACAACTAATGAAATATCTTAACATGGGCGCTGTCTTGCTGTTTTATTAATGGGGAAACTATTTCTATGTTTTGGATCCAGTTTTCACTGTCAGAATTAAGCAATTCACTTAAGTCATCATAATTGGCAATATAACCGCAGGCCCGCGATATAAAAATTTCCTGTGTGCTATATTCGAAACTAAGTGTGTCAATGTTACCTGTTTCCAAGTCATCTTCATCAGCTGAATCAGAAATAAAAATAAAACCGGTATTGACTTCATTTATTCTTAATGGAAGTGCAACAGAATCCGAAGAAGTTCTGTCAGCAAAGGTATCGACCGTGGAGGATTGCCCTAAACCAACAATTCTTAAATTCGGGACAGCTTTTAATTCACTTGGATTATCATTATCATAAAATCTTATGATCATTAGTGGTGTATCACCATCCACACAGATATCGTCTTTTTCGCAGCCTGTAAAGGAAATAAAAACCAATATAACCACAAATAGAATCCTAATTTTTCCCATACTTATTTAGCAAAGTTTTTAAGCATATCTGACTTCATTTTTTAACGGATCCGTTTCTTCAAAAGTACAACATTTTCCACGTGATGTGTTTGTGGAAACATATCTACCGGTTGTATTATTTCTATTTGATATTCTTCTTTCATCAGTTCCAGATCACGTGCTTGCGTAGCACTATTACAACTAACATAAACAATTTTTTCTGGTGCAATTTCGAGAATTTGCCTCACCACATCTTTGTGCATTCCATCTCTGGGCGGGTCGGTTATTATAATGTCTGGTTTTCCATTAATGGCTACGAACTCATCGTTCAGAATGTTTTTCATATCACCTGAGTAAAAGTCCACATTGTCAATGTTATTCTCCTGAGCATTTGTTTCGGCCGCTGAAATGGCTTCCGGAATTGCTTCAATTCCTACTACTTTTTTAGCTTCGGCGGCAATGAATTGCGCTATAGTGCCTATTCCGGTATAAAGGTCATAGACCAATTCCGTTTTATTCAAACCTGCTAATTTTCTCACCACTTTATAAAGTTCATAGGCTTGTTTAGAATTGGTTTGGTAAAACGACTTAGAAGTTATCTTAAATTTAAGATTCTCCATTTGTTCATAGATAAAATCTTTGCCGTAATGACAATGTACTTCCTGATCATAAATGGTGTCGTTTCCTTTGCGGTTAATAACGTATAACAATGAATCAATTTGTGGAAATGTATTCTTCAGGTGATTTAAAAGTCCAATTCTTTTATCCTCGTTATCATCATAAAATTGGATTAATACCATGATTTCTTTGGTAGATGATGTTCTTATCATCAGCGTTCTCAAAAGCCCTTGTTGATTTCTGGGATTAAAAAAACTTAGTCCATTTGTCTGAGCATAATTTTTTATTTCCAGGCGAATTTCATTTGAAGGATCGGCTTGTAAATGACATTTTTTAATATCCAGGATCTTATCCCACATTCCAGGGATATGAAATCCAATGGCATTTTTGTCTGTTATTTCACTTTTGGAATTAATCTCCTCTTGGGTAAGCCACCTGCTGTCCGAAAATGAGAATTCCATTTTATTACGGTAAAAATACTTTTGATCAGACCCAATAATTGGTAATATGTCGGGTATTTCCAGATGGCCAATTCGCCTTAAATTGTTTTCAACTTCTTTTTGTTTGTAATACAACTGGTGTGGATAGTCCATATGTTGCCATTTACATCCTCCACAAATACCAAAATGTTCGCACACAGGTGTGGTACGCTTGTCAGATAAGGTGTGAAAAGTGGTGGCTATACCTTCAAAATAGGCCTTTCTTTTTTTTGTAGTTTGTACATCTACAACATCCCCGGGTACCGCGTTGGAGATGAAAATGATTCTGCCATCTGGCGCTTTACCAATAGTTTTTCCTTTGGCGCCCGCATCTGTGACCGCTATATTCTCAAAAACCTGGCGAATCCTTCTTTTTCTCATGTCGCAAAAATACCATTTACAGCGAATCTTTAATCTTATCTTTAATAGGAATTAAATAAAAGGGCGAAAATATTTGAACCTTTTCTAAATTAATCGGTCTCTATTGTAGTAATAGATATGGGAAACGCTAGAAAAATATTCGAAGGATTATTGGTTTTACAATATCGATCAGGAAATAAGAAGGCATTTTCCTTATTAGTGAATCGTTATAATTCAAAAATGTGCAGTCACGCCTATTGGCTCACTTATGATAAAGATATTGCCAAAGATATTGTTCAGGACAGCTGGAGGACAATTCTAAAGAAATTACCCTCCTTGAAAAACCCTAATAATTTTGGCAGTTGGGCTATGCGGATTGTCACCAGAAAATCCATTGACTATTTAAATAAGAATAATAGGGACAGAGAAAAATTAAGGGAATACTATAACCGGCCCATGAGCGATAGCGCTTTTGAAAACAAAGAAGCTGATCTGGTAAAAGTCTATACGGCTATTAAGAAATTGCCTCAGGATCAACAAGTTGTTCTTAGGTTATTTTATCTGGAAGAATATTCCCTTCGGGAGATAAGTGAGATATTAGAAAAATCGGAAGGAACCATAAAATCGAGATTATACCATGCTCGTGAAAAATTAAAAACAATTTTAAAAAACAGAAATGATGGATAAGAAGACAGAAAAGATTGATGAACTAATTAAAGAGACATTATCAAAGGAGGAAGCCGCTTTTTACGATGACCTGGAAGAACAGAATCTGATTGGGAAAATAGGAGAAGTCTACAAGGGAAAATTGGGATGGTTAGCAGCAATTATGAATGTAGTGCATTTGCTTATGTTTATGGCATTCATTTATTGTCTAGTCCAGTTTTTTAGTACAGACAACACCAATGAACTTATAAAATGGGCATCTGCAGGTTTTTTAAGTATGATAGCAATGAGCATGCTTAAGTTATTTGTTTGGATGCAAATGGATAAGAATGATATTCTACGTGAACTAAAACGATTAGAATTGCAAATTGCAACTCTTAGCAGGACCGAAAAATGAACAAAAGAAGGAATACAAGCTTATTTTCTAAATTGTGTCAAAATTTGTAATTTAGCTACTCTGCATAGGATGATTTCTCTCCCAAAGAAGGAATAGCTAAAGTTTTATCAAAATTGTAAGGAAAATGTCAGTTTTAGAGAAGATATCTTCCCAGGATGCTATAGCATTGGAAGAAAAATACGGAGCGCAAAATTATCATCCATTACCAGTTGTTTTAAGCAGGGGAGAAGGTGTTTATGTCTGGGATGTAGAGGGTAAAAAGTACTATGATTTTTTGTCCGCATATTCAGCTGTAAATCAGGGTCATTGTCATCCACATATAATTTCTGCCTTAAAAGAACAATCTGAAAAATTAACACTTACGTCCAGGGCTTTTTATAATGATATGCTTGGGAAATACGAAAAATACATTACAGAATACTTTGGATTTGATCGTGTACTACCAATGAATACGGGAGCAGAGGCCGTAGAAACGGCAATGAAACTTGCCCGGAAATGGGGATATGAGAAAAAAGGGATACATGTGAATCAGGCTAAAATAATTGTTTGTCAAAATAATTTTCACGGTCGTACGATTTCTATTATTTCTGCCTCCAACGATCCAATAGCAACAGAGAATTTTGGCCCGTTTACTCCGGGAATTTTCTCAATCAGATATAATGATATTAATGCACTGAGTGAGGCTTTGCAGGATAAGAATGTTGCTGCATTTATGGTTGAACCAATTCAGGGAGAAGCCGGTGTTTATGTTCCGGAGAACGACTACCTAAAGGAAGCACATAGTCTATGCAAGCAAAAGAATGTTTTATTCATTGCAGATGAAGTGCAGACCGGGGTCGCCAGAACCGGCAGATTATTGGCTTCTTGTGGTAATTGTTCCTGTACCGATAAATTATGCAGCGGAACCCCGGATGTAAAACCCGATATTTTGATTTTGGGCAAAGCTTTATCCGGAGGTGTTTTCCCGGTTTCGGCTGTCCTTGCCAATAATAATATTATGGATGTCATCAGACCCGGCAACCATGGTTCTACTTTCGGCGGAAACCCTTTGGCCTGTGCAGTGGCCATTGCCGCCCTTGAAGTCGTCAAAAACGAAGATTTAGCGGAAAAAGCTTATAATCTGGGGAAATTATTTCGGTCCGAAATGAGAAAATTAATAGAAAAAAGTAATCTTGTTAGACTGGTTAGAGGTAAAGGGCTTTTAAATGCAATTGTGATAAATGATGATGAAGACAGCTCTACTGCCTGGGATATATGTATAGCATTAAAGGAAAACGGCTTACTTGCAAAACCTACCCACGGGAATATTATTCGTTTTGCGCCCCCATTGGTTATGACCGAAGATCAACTTTTAGATTGCGTTTCTATTATTTTTAAAACTATTTTGGCTTTTGAAAAGAAAATGGTTTAAAAACACATTTATAAATTATTGTTAAATAAAAAAACCCTGATAATTGGTTATCAGGGTTTTTTTTACTCTGGGGTAATTCTTAAGATCGAATTTCTTTAATTCTAGCTTTCTTACCTGTAAGACCTCTGAAGTAAAAGATACGAGCTCTTCGTACTTTACCTTTCTTGTTAATTTCAATTTTCTGCAAAGCCGGCATATTTACGGGAAATATTCTTTCTACACCTATAGTACCAGACATTTTGCGAATTGTAAATGTTTCTGTCGCACCTGTTCCTCTTCTTTGTATAACTACACCTTTAAAAAACTGGGTACGTGTTTTTTCACCTTCCTTTATTTCGTAGTAAACAGTAATAGTGTCACCTGGAGCGAATTGTGGAAATTCTTTTTTTGGAACAAATTCGTTCTCAACAAATGATATTAAGGATTCCATTGATCTTTATTTTAAATAAATTAAAAACAACATTCACGTATTTCGTCAGAGGTTGATTTCAAATCGTTTGCAAAAATAGTCTTTAAATTAGTACTTACAAGATATTTTTCGCAATTTTTAAGTAAGATTATTAGTTTTTACTCTTCCAATAAATCAGGTCTGCGCTTTAAAGTCCTTTTCATGGCTTGTTCTTCCCGCCATTTTTCTATTTCGGGAAAGTTGCCACCTAATAAAATATCAGGAACTGCAAGGCCTTTATATTCCCTTGGTCTTGTGTATACAGGTGGTGCTAGTAAATTATCCTGAAAAGTATCAGTTAGGGCAGAAGTTTCATCATTTAGAACTCCTGGAAGTAAACGAATAACAGAATCACAGAGTACAGCAGCTCCGAGTTCACCTCCTGATAGAACGTAGTCGCCAATAGATATTTCTCTGGTAATCAAGCTGTCTCTGACTCTTTGATCTACTCCTTTGTAATGACCACAGAGAATAATAATGTTTTTTAATAAGGATAGACTATTTGAAGTCTTTTGATTTAAGGTCTCACCATCAGGCGTCATATAAATAATCTCGTCATATTTACGCTCTTTTTGAAGAGAACTGATGCATTTATCAATAGGTTCTATCATTAAGACCATCCCTGCTCCACCACCGAATTGATAATCATCTACTTGATTATAGCTTTTATCTGTATAGTCCCTTAAGTTATGCAGGTGTATTTCAACCAGTTTCTTATCTATTGCACGCTTCAATATAGAAGCCTCGAAGGGGCTTTTTAATAATTCCGGTAAAACAGTAATAATATCAATTCGCATAAACCTTAATCTTATTTCATTTGTCAGGACCTACTTAGCTTCCCAAAAATAGTGAATAGAAGTGTTGTTTTTATTCCAACCCAGTCGCTCATATAATTTTTGTGCAGGATTGTTTATTGCTGTTTCCAGAGCCAATCCCTTATATTCCAGCAATTTGCAATATTCTTGGGCATGGTTCAATAATACTTCACCTATACCTTTATTCCGAAATTCATGATACACATATAAATCATTTAAAATAAATATGGGTTTAAGGCTTACGGAGGAAAAAGAAGGATATAATTGGGTAAAACCCGCTGGTGAACCTTTATAAATGGCTAAAAAGATAACAGAATCCTTATTTTTCATTCTGCTTTCTAAAAATCTTTCAGCCGCCTGTTCATCAGATATCTGGCCATAGAAAACTCTGTATTTATCTAAAAGTGGAATTAAAATGGGAATATGTTCTTCTTTTGCCTGGACTATATGGATCATGATGTATAAAACTAAAAAAAGCTCCTTTAAGGAGCTTTTTTTAGTTAGATTTTTTGTATTTATTTATTTCGTCCTGGAGTTGCCTGCTTATCTTTTGTTCTCTTTCCAAGGCCTTGCGCCTGTGATCCTCGTATTCTGTTTCCAGTTCAGCTAAATTAGATTTCGCCTGCTGGGTTAATATATTACTTCTTCTAAACTTAAAGACAAACATTAGGAATAACAAGAGTAAACCAATTATTACCGTCCACAAAATGAAATTATAGGTTCCTTTGGAAACCTGAGCGCCTAACAAAGACATACTATCCTTCTCCTCGGTAACGGCAGTAAGGTTATCCGTTGTCTCTTTTAGCTTGCTATTAAGTGAACTGATAGAGGCTTCTTGTCCACTTATAGTATTTTTTAGATCAGTGGCTTTTTTATTCGCAGCATTTAGGGAATCCAGGACATTCTTCTTAAGCTTATCAAGGTTTATAATGCGCACTACCTCATATCTTTTTCCTTCAGCAGTATAGTTACCCGATTTTTTGTATAAATATTGAAATTGACTTTCTATGGTACCACCATCTAATGACAATTCTTCCTGCTGGGTGTCTTGTTGTGCAAAATGTAGGTTGCATGTCAGGAAGGCGAGTAATATATAAATTTTGCTAAAACCTTTCATTTAAAATAT
This sequence comes from uncultured Eudoraea sp., assembly GCF_947258525.1. Taxonomy (GTDB): domain Bacteria; phylum Bacteroidota; class Bacteroidia; order Flavobacteriales; family Flavobacteriaceae; genus Eudoraea. The sequence continues at coordinate 2,095 of NZ_CAMYIP010000062.1, read as the reverse complement.
TCTAAGTATTAATATATGATTCAAGGAAGGAACTAAAGTACTCTATTAATATTAATTAATAAAAAAAATTCGCCCAATCATACCTTTTATATAAGAAGACTGGAGATTCATATCCATAACTGAAGATTACCTAGTAATAAGTAAACCTTCTGACCTTAGCAATATATTTTGCCAATCTGATTACCTGATGTGCGTATCCAAACTCATTATCATACCAAACATATAATACAATATTCTTACCATTGGCCGATACAATGGTAGCGTTACTGTCATAAATAGATGGTGCTGCGATGCCTACAATATCTGTTGACACCAATTCATTGCTTAGTGAATATTTAATTTGTTCTACTAAATCACCTTCCAAAGCATACTTTTTTATTATAGTATTTAAGGCTTCCCGAGATGTTTTACTATTAAGTTCTAAATTGAGTATGGCCAGAGAACCATTGGGAACAGGGACTCTAATTGCATTTGAAGTAAGTTTACCTTTCAGTGATGGCAGGGCTTTTGTTACCGCATTTCCAGCACCGGTTTCTGTTATTACCATGTTTAATGCAGCCGCTCTTCCTCTTCTGTATTTTCCGTGTAAATTATCAACTAAATTTTGATCGTTCGTATAAGCGTGAATGGTTTCCAAATGACCTTTTTTTATACCCAATGAATCTTCAACAACTTTTAATATTGGCGTGATTGCATTAGTTGTGCAGGAAGCAGCCGAATAAATGTCATTTGCATCCGGATCAAAATCATATTGATTAACACCATGCACAATATTTGGAATGTCTTTACTTGGGGCAGTCAGAATAACTTTGCCAACCCCTGATGCTTTCAAATGCCTTTTCAATGCCTTTTTATCCCTGAAGGCACCCGAATTATCAATAATCAACGCATCATTAATTCCAAATTTTGTGTAATCTATTTCTTCAGGTTTATCCGAATTAATAATATGCACCGTAGTACCATTTATAATTAATGCCTTATTAGCTATGTCAAAATCTACCGTTCCGGTGAATTGACCATGAACCGAATCTGTTTTCAACAAAGTGGCTCTTTTCTCCAGAATTTCCTCAGTTAATTCTCCTCTGGTTACTATAGCTCTGAGCCTTAGCTGATTACCTTTACCTGTTTTAGCCATCAGCTCGCGTGCTATTAGCCTTCCTATTCTGCCAAAGCCATACAACACCACGTCCCTTGGCCTAATTTCTCTAGAATTTTTAGCATCTCTTAATTTGTAAAGAATAAATGTCTTAGCATCGTGATATTCATTGTTATCAGAGTGATACTCATAGGTTAGCTTTCCAATATCTATTTTTGACGGCGGTAATTTTATGTCATTAATAGCGTGTAATAATTCAACAGAATCAAATATGGAAATTGGTTTCTGAACAAATTCACCTGCGTATTCATGAAGGTTTATAATATCACTTACATTTTTATCAATCACCTGGTTTTTAAAAAGGACCACTTCAATGGCTTTATCGTACCATAGGTCACTAATTATTTTAATGAATTCCGTGGTGGCTTTTCTTCTGTCGGCTTGAAAAGCCAGTTCTTTTTCATAAGATTTGATAGGGCTCATCTATGTCAAGTTATTTTAATTTAGGGCAAAATTATTGAATTCCATTGGCACCGCATAAGGAAAAGATAAATAAAAAAAGCGCTCCAAAACGGAACGCTTTAAAAGTCTAAAAAGTAACGAATTTATTGAAAAACTATACGTTCTTTCTCCCCATTTTTATCTATTAGGGTTATTACTGTTTTGTCATATCTTGAGATTGCGCTAAATAAGTTTTTTGCTTCATAAATATCATCTACTTTTTCATTATCAATTTCTAAAATAACTTTCCCATTTAATCCATATCCTCTATAGGTTTCAGGTACTCCGGTAATCTTAACCCCAGTTTTTACATTGTAGATTTCCTTATCCTTCTCTGATAAGTTTTTAACTCTAAGTCCCATAACCGGAACAATAATATAATCTTTTTTCTTTAGTTCAACAAATCGTACATGGACACGGTGTAACCGGGATGCGTGACCATGTGGTTTGGGGATTGTATATAGCCAACTTTATTTTTTTTATTGGGATTAGCTATGC
>NZ_CAMYIP010000061.1 GCF_947258525.1 uncultured Eudoraea sp. | reverse complement strand
TGTTGATTAAATATAGAATATTAAACTTTGCTCAAAAAGTCAAGTAAAAGTAAATATTAACGAACGGTAATTGTGGGTTCATTTAGAGTTTACCCCAGATGAACAGTATGTGGGGTAGGGATTAAGGAAATCTTTTATGGAGGGGATAGAAGATTGAAATCTCGTCTGAGAAGGGTCTAAAATTCGTTTTAAGCCCACTTGGTAGGGTGACTAGGGTTATAATACCTTTAATTAAATAAAGTCGAAAATAAGCATATTTTAGGACTGTAGGTAAAAAAATAAAAAATATTTGACACCTGAACACTAAATAATTAAAATACGTTGTAAAAACTTTAATTTTTATTTTACTATGATTCCTTCAATTGGTTTAGTTGGGAAAACATTTATTTCAATTGGTATCGGTGTAGCTATTGGTCTATCACCTTTAAGAAATTCTAAATTAGCAAGTATTATAATCACCTTAACAGGGGGCTAAAAATGTGGGATATAATTGCAACTGGTGGTATTTATATATTTCCTGGTGGCAGAGCATTGAAACTAATAAAAAATGGGGTTAATGTGACGAATTCGACAAATCCATTGGTGTTAACCAAAAATATCACTCTAACTATTATTGACTGCTGTGCGCCCCCACCTCTAAGGTTGGCAGCTCATTGTATTGGAGCTACCGCAGTGATCGCAGCTTCGGTGGCAAGTCCAAATCCAGTTACAATAGGTTCAGCAGTTCATCTCATTTCAGAAATTTATGAAAATTGTTAAAAAAGCGGACCGATATTTGGTGTCAAATATCGGTCCGCTTTTTTAAAAAAGCGGACCGATATTTGGTGTCATAATTTTTTTAATTTTTACTCTGTATTTTCAGTAATATCAAAGACCTTTACTTACCTTTAGGACAAATTTTTATTATTTTTATTTGATATTTTAACGGGTTAGTCTAACCCATTAAAATGATCTAACCCAATGATATGATTAAAATGATCTAACCCAATGATATGATTAAAATTATGATCATATTTTTTCAAAAAAATGTATTTTGTAACTTTGTCCAATAAGTAAAGGTGTAAGATCGTGTATTAGAATATCCCGAGTCTTCCTTTTTTTGTTTTTAAATTTTATCTGACAATTATCTTCAATCATTTTATGCTTTAAAGCATTGTAAAAGGTAGACTTAATAAATAGTTTGATATCTGATTTTTTTTTATTATTTGCTCCTTTATATTGGTCTAATATTTTTTGTGGGTAAAAAGATTTCGTCAATTCTGTACAGCTATAGCTTTGAATGAATTGAAGTTTTATTTGTAATTCAAAATCCAGTTGGTATGTAATAAAATATGTTGGGAAAAAAAATCTATAACTATATTGGTAAAATTCTTGTAAAATAGCTACTTCAATTACCCAAGGTCCATACTCGTCAAATTCTTTTCTAGTTTTAACATAGGGAATAATTGTAAAACTTTGAAAACTGTTGTTAGTAAAGAGTTTTACTAATGGATTCATTGTTTGCAGTTTCTGAAAGAACTTAATTAGCTGTTCTCGTTGATAGTGATTCTTATTGTTTACTTTAATAAAATCCATAAAATCAGAAGCTTTAAAGTGAAAAATACAATAAGGTTGTTCCCGAAAAAATTCTATATGAACTGTTTGGGTCTTGCTAAAAGAAATAAATTGTAAAAACCTAAAAAATATTTTTTTTTTATCAATATTATTTAACTTTGCCCCAACATCCTTAAAATACCCGGTTGCTAGTAAAAATGATTTTTGATTTTTATTCTGTCTTCTAAAATAGTCAACTAACCAATCAGTATAATTTTCATCCATGGCTAAAACTTTTTTTGAATACTTGAAAAAATTTCTTGTCATTATTTGCTCAAAAATTTCTATCTGGTTTTCATTTAGTAGATCTTGAGCAAATTTTATTTTTGGTCCTCTTTGCTCTAATTCAAATCGAATTTGTCTATCTTTTTGATAAAGACGATAATAGTTTGGGCTTCCACGTTTTCCAATTTTTAAAATCGAACCCATATGATTATTTTGTAAGCTAACATTTTGGATAAACTTATTCTGGCCTACTTTTTGGTAACATCTTTCTAAAAACGATGCAAAATTTCTTTTATGCTCCATTTTATTGTTATTGCATGTATAACATAAGTCTAAACGGGATAGGGTGAGTTCTTGTTGGAGGTTAAATATTTCCCAATCAACTTGGTTTGCTACAATTAGGTTATAAAATTGATAACCATTTTGCCCAGAAAAATCTATTTTGACACCTTCCCAGTATATGTCAGCGTATTTATACGCTCGAAAAGACACTTGGTATTTGTTTTTTGAATTCCAGAGTAGATTTTCTTGCCTTCCACCGAATCCAATAGCAAAAGTAGAGTTAAATTCAAAGTTTTGAAATAAATAATTTGCGATTATTTCTAGCTGCTTTTGATTAAGCAGTCCTTGAATGTTAAATCCTATCCAATCCACTTCCAAGTTTTCCGACTCAAAAGTTAATTTACTTAGCATCCTTTGTTTCCTTCTGATTTACGTTCTTAACTAATCGATTGTAGGGAATGTAATTTAATTCCTCTTTCAAAATCTTATAAATAGTGTTTCGAGCTCGTCCTGTAATTTTGCTAATTTCAGTTATTGAAAGATTTTTATTTTCTTTCAAATCTTGAACTTGAGAGATTAATTTTTTATCAATCACAGTTTTTCGTCCAAAATATTTTCCATTTTTCTTAGCAGCTTGAATTCCTTGACGCTGGCGCTCTTTCCGACGTTCATTTTCAAAAGTAGCAATCGCAGCTAAATTTGTGGAAATTAACTGATTAACGGCCATATCAGTAGAATAAGGCAAATCTAATGAGATAAATCTAACTCCTTTTTGATGAAGTCGTTCTTGTAATTTTAAGAATTCAAGTGTATTTCTACTACACCGATCAATTTTGGTGACAAGCAACAAATCATTTTCTTTTAACTCGTGATCAATCAGGTGATAAAAAACAGGGCGCTCTTTAATTTTATCAGCGGCAGAGCCTATTTCGACCCGAATATTTTTTTCTGGAACACCCTTTTGAATAAACTCTTCTTTCTGTGCTTCCAGAGAAGAATTATCCTCTTGGGTTTGCGAGCTCACTCTTGCATATCCAAATCTACGATTTTTTGAAACTTCTTCAAACATAAATTTCTCCTTCCTTCTAATGTTGATTAAATATAGAATATTAAACTTTGCTCAAAAAGTCAAGTAAAAGTAAATATTAACGAACGGTAATTGTGGGTTCATTTAGAGTTTACCCCAGAGGGAAAGTATTAGCCATAGAAATAAATCGAGGATTTTTATTTAGGTGATCAGAGAATCAAATAGTGTCTGATAGGCAAAAAGAAAGCCCGTGAAGGCCACTTGATAGCTTGAGTAGGGTATTCCAAAATGGAGTGCGAAATGAGGTTAAAAAGGGTCTTAGAAGAGGTTTTAGGGTTGGAGGGTCTGATAATAACGAAAGATGAAAGAATTTTAGGCGGTATGATGGTTGGATATTAATTTATAATTTAAAACGATAATTAACATCCAATCATACTATTTTTTTATGTTTAACTATTCCTCAAGAAACTTTTGTATTTGAAGATAAGTTTTTTCAACCAAATTTCGAAACTCAGTGTGACCTATCTCGTAGCTTTTTCTCAAAGGCTCTGGATCTCCATTACATACTTCGCAAGAATCCACTATTAATTCCAGGAAATTTCCAAAATCTAATGAATTTTCATGGGGTGATAAAAGGACCAAATTGGATTCTAAGATGTCTGCCACTTCCTCGTTTAATTTATATCTTTCACAAAATGCGATACAAAAGTCAGGAATATCAATTTTTTTCTCCATAAATTGGTTTAGTAATTCCAAATACTGATCTCGGGTTTCCCAGTTCAAATGATCAACTAGTATGACCAAATATTTACGAAGTTTTGAAAAATCCTTTCTTAATTCATCAGGAATGGATTTTCCCTGCTGCTTCAAATCTTGCGAATATTTTAAAAGTTGGATATGATTCTTTTTATTATAATTCAAAAGTTCCAAATGTCTTTGGTTGTTCAAATCTTGATTCATAGAATCTCCTTTATTTTTTTAATTCAATTTCATTATTTTTTAGGTAGTTCGCCAATATTAGCCGTTTCTTTGTACTTATCAACATTACGTGGATGAAGTTTATAACCAGTTATAAGATCATCCCTATCTCTCTGAAAAATTACAGCCTGGTTAGTTATTTCATTAAAATAAGTAATAGAGGGTGAACCTCGAAAAGTACTCTTTTTATTTTTAAGACTTGTACTATCTTCACAAAAAGATTTTAAGGCACCTTGGATTGCTTGAATATGCTCGTCACTTGGAAGCCTACCACCTTCTTGCACATACTTCACTATTCCGATTTTATTTAATCTCTGCAAGTCTGATTGCTTAGCTCCATAATCTTGAGGGTTTATTCCAAAGCAGACCCCATGGCATGACTTCTTGATTGTTTGCCAATCTGATATTTTCAAATCACCGTCGACAGTTATATGATTTGAGCCATATCTCTTTTCGAGATAAGCTAGAGCCTCAGATTGACTCAAGGAAGAAGAAGATCCACCTGGATTTTGATTTCCATTAAATTGCTGTTCGTTAAGTTTTCCAGTAGTTCGACAAGATAAGGGTTTATTGATCGGACGTGAGCAATATTGTCGCTGGGGAGTAAAACCCTGTGCGAATATACTGCCACCTCCAGTTTTTCTTGCGTTTTTTAATGCGTCTGCTTTTGCCCGTGGTCCAGGACCGTATTTTCCTAGATCACCTCCGCGATTTATTGAATTAACTCTAGAAGTCTCAACTACTCGAACAATTGGGGTTTTAGGCTGATTTGAAGATGGAGAATAAGATTGAATTGGTTCTCCAAATCCAAGATTGTGCCACCAAATACTAGGAATCAGTACTGAATACGAAACAGCTTGTTTTCGATTATTGCCAGCCATTTCTGGGGTTAAT
>NZ_CAMYIP010000060.1 GCF_947258525.1 uncultured Eudoraea sp. | reverse complement strand
AAAGTAGATTGGCCTCAGTCTCTTAAAGACGCACAGGCAAATTGGATTGGCAGATCGGTGGGGGCTACAGTCACATTTAATACAATACCTTCAGAAAAGAATAATACCTCATACCCTATTGAAGTATTTACTACCAGACCTGATACTATTTTTGGGGTAAGTTTTATGACTCTCGCTCCGGAGCACGAATTGGTATCAAAAATAACCACTCAAGAACAAAAGGAGGCTGTTGAAACCTACGTTCAAATGACTTCCAAAAGATCAGAACGTGATAGGTTGGCCGATGTAAAGACCATAACAGGTGTCTTTACAGGTGCATTTGTTAAACATCCTTTTACCGGGGAATCAATACCCATTTGGATTGGGGATTACGTTTTGGCGGGTTATGGTACCGGAGCTGTAATGTCCGTGCCCAGCGGAGACCAGCGCGATTATGATTTTGCAAAACATTTTAAAATTCCTATTCCAAATATTTTTGAAGGCATTGATATTTCCGAGGAGGCCTTTACAAATAAAGAATTGACCATAATTACTAATTCCGGATTTTTAAACGGATTAGACTTTAAGGAAGCTACCAAAAAAGTAATTTCTGAACTAGAAAAAATTGGCAAAGGGCAAGGGAAAGTTAATTTCCGCCTTAGAGATGCTGTTTTTAGTCGCCAACGTTATTGGGGAGAACCTTTTCCGGTTTATTATGTGGATGGAATGCCTAGAATGATCAGTGCAGACAATTTACCATTGACATTGCCCGAAGTAGAAAAATATTTACCTACAGATACCGGAGAACCGCCTTTAGGGAATGCTTCAATTTGGTCCTGGGATATAGAAAAATGTAAAGTTGTAGACAATAATTTAATAGATAACAAGACTGTTTTTCCATTAGAACTTAATACGATGCCCGGATGGGCAGGCAGCTCCCAATATTTTAACCGGTATATGGATCCGGACAACAATAAGGCAATTTTCTCTGAGGAAGCAATCAACTACTGGCAACAAGTAGATCTCTATATCGGTGGTGTTGAACATGCCACAGGACATTTGTTATACTCTCGTTTTTGGCAAAAATTCATGTTTGATAAGGGAATGGTGCCACATGAAGAATATGCCAGAAAATTGATAAATCAGGGGATGATCCTTGGAACAAGTGCTTTTGTTTATAGAGAAGAAGGTACAAATAAGTTGATTTCCGCAGGGTTAATCAAAGATTTTGAAGTTACTCCTTTGCATGCTGATGTCTCTTTGGTTAATTCTTCCGATGAATTGGATATTGGGGAATTTAAAAAATGGAGACCTGAGTTTAAGGACGCCGAATTTGTATTAGAGAATGGAAAGTATATAGTAGGACGAGAGGTTGAAAAAATGTCCAAATCTAAATACAATGTAGTAAACCCGGATGAAATATGTGAAGAATTCGGGGCAGATTCGCTGCGTATGTATGAGATGTTCCTTGGGCCACTTGAACAGGCCAAACCTTGGAATACTGCCGGTATCTCAGGAGTATATGCTTTTCTAAAAAAGTTATGGCGACTTTATCATTCTGGCCCGGCGGGGAGCTTTCTGGTTTCTGAAGAATTACCGTCTAAAGATGCACTCAAATCACTTCATAAAACAATAAAGAAAGTGCAAGAGGATATAGAGCATTTCTCATTCAATACTTCAGTAGCAACCTTTATGATTTGTGTAAATGAACTTTCTGCTCAAAAGTGCACTAGCATGGCTATTTTAGAACCACTTGCAATTTTGGTCTCTCCATATGCCCCGCATATTGCTGAAGAACTTTGGGAAAAACTAGGTCATAAAGAATCTATTTCAACGGAGCCATTTCCAAGATTTGAGCCAGATCACCTTATTGAAAACAGTAAGGAATATCCCATTTCATTTAATGGTAAAATGCGTTTTACGATGGAGCTTCCTTTGGATATGGGAAAAGAAGAAATAGAATCTGCTGTTATGAATCATGAAAAAACAAAGGCGCAACTTGAGGGTCGTATCCCAAAAAAAATAATTGTGGTACCGGGCAAAATTGTTAACATCGTAGGTTAATCCCTATCTAACTATCACTAGTCAAAAAAAAGCCTTCTAATTAGAGCAATTGGCCTATTCAGATATGTACTCTGGTAAGCATTTTTACTCTTTGTGAATATAGTAATGGTCAAAATATACTATTTATACCACTTACCCCCCCCTATTAAACGAGTAAATAATACTAAAAAATTAAAAAATATTTAATGACACCCTCAATATTTAGGGGGTAAAGTTGGAAAAAATGTTATAAATAGAGTATTTACCCTACATTTTGTCGATTTTATTTCATTATCTATAAATATTGTTACATTTTTGAAATGAACATAAAAATCTAACAAAATGATTATAGGGGTGCCTAAAGAAATCAAGAATAACGAAAGCAGGGTAGGAATGACTCCTGCTGGGGTATTTGAGCTAGTTAAAAACGATCATACGGTCTACATTCAGTCCGGTGCGGGTGAAGGAAGCGGATTTTTTGATGAGGACTATAAGCAAGCCGGAGCGATGATATTAGATACTATTGGGCAGGTTTATGCAATGGCCGAAATGATTGTTAAAGTGAAGGAACCCATAGAAGAGGAATACGATTATATCCAAAAAGGACAACTGGTATTTACATATTTTCATTTCGCTTCCAGTGAATCCTTAACTATGGCCATGATAGATAGCAAAGCAGTTTGTATTGCCTACGAAACTGTAGAGGATGAGGATGGAACACTGCCTTTATTGACCCCAATGTCTGAGGTTGCAGGTAGGATGGCCATACAGCAAGGCGCAAAATATCTTGAAAAACCTGTAAAAGGAAGAGGAGTATTGTTAGGAGGTGTTCCCGGGGTTGCCCCGGGAAGAGTTTTGGTATTAGGTGCAGGGGTTGTCGGTACACAGGCTGCAAAAATGGCAGCCGGCCTTGGCGCCCATGTTACAATTTTAGATGTGAATATGAAGAGGCTTCGATATATAAATGATGTAATGCCCAGCCATGTCGTAACGGAGTTTTCTAATGAATTCAATATAAGAAAACATATAGAAACTCATGATCTCATTATTGGTGGGGTACTCTTAAAAGGCTCAAAGGCACCTAAACTCATTACGAGGGATATGTTAAGAGACATGCGCAAAGGAACCGTAATTGTTGATGTTGCGGTAGATCAAGGCGGGTGTGTGGAGACAACAAGACCAACTACTCATGAAGACCCCATTTATATAATTAATGATGTGGTGCATTATTCCGTGGCAAATATGCCTGGGGCGGTACCTCATACTTCTACCATGGCGCTTACAAATGTGACATTGCCATACGTCCTTAAACTCGCAAATTTAGGTTGGGAAATGGCTTGTGAAGTTGATGCTTCTTTGCAGAAAGGACTGAATATTGTACACGGGGAAGTAGTTTATAAGGAGATTTTGGAAGCTTTTAATTGGGATGAGCTAACCGTATAAATGTACTTTTTGTCAGTAAATAGACCCCGGCTCAATATTGGCCGGGTTTTTGTTATTTAATATATACTTTTAAATTAGCAAAAAACGAAATTATGACAATGTATTATATATTACTTGGTGCTATTGCCCTGGTGAGCTGGTTGGTAAGCAACAAGCTGAAAAGGAAGTTTAATTATTATTCCAAGGTACATTTGCGCAATGGTATGAGCGGTGCGGAAATTGCGGAACAAATGTTGAATGATCATGGCATAAGGGATGTTAAAGTAGTTTCTACGCCGGGAATGCTTACGGATCATTATAATCCAAAAACAAAGACTGTTAATCTAAGTGAAGGGGTTTATAACCAGCGGAATGCAGCTGCAGCTGCTGTTGCAGCTCATGAATGCGGTCATGCAGTTCAACATGCACAAGCTTATGAATGGCTTTCAATACGTTCTAAATTAGTTCCGGTAGTTAGTGTTACTTCGGGGATGTCTACTTGGGTAGTCTTTGGAGGGCTTATACTGGCAGCTTCATCAGAGGGACAAGGAGGCCAATTTGGTTTTTATATTGCTGTGGCAGGACTTATCATGATGGGGTTTGCTACCCTATTTAGTTTTATTACACTCCCAGTTGAATACGATGCGAGCAACAGGGCGTTGGCCTGGTTAAAAAGGAAGAATATTGTTTCACAGGAAGAATACAAGGGTTCTGAGGATTCCTTAAAATGGGCTGCAAGAACATATGTTGTAGCTGCAATTGGATCTCTGGCATCCTTAGTATACTGGGGATTTAAAGTATTCGGAGGAAGAGATTAGTTTATTATACCAATCTTCTTTATATTTTTAAATGGTAATTTGACGATCAATTTGTTGATCCAATGATATAAAGGTCTCTGTTCTGGACACACCCTCAATCTGCTGAATTTTTTTGTTTAACAAATGCATAAGATGTTCATTGTCTTTGCATAGGACTTTAACAAGGATCGACCAATTACCTGTAGTATAATGACATTCCAGGACTTCAGGTATTTTTTCCAATTGTTTAACGGCAATGGGGTTACTCATTGCCTTATCCAGAAAAATACCAATATATGCCATGGTAGTATATCCCAAAACTTTTGGGTTTACAATAAATTTAGATCCGGCTATCAGACCAGACTTTTCCAGTTTTCGCAGTCTTTGGTGAATTGCAGCTCCGGAGATTCCAATATTTCTGGCAATTTCCAATATTGGCTTTCTGGCATCTTGCATAAGGAATCTTAGGATTTTTTTATCAATCCCATCAATTTTTATATTTTCATTACCCGGTTTCATGAACTGGCTTGCATTTTATATCTAAAGATACCAAAATTAGTTTCAAATATTAACCTGCCACAGAATCAGGATTATAACCTAAATAGGTTTTTTTATACTCCTTAAAGACTACTCCATGGGTTGCCAGCTCTTTTAAGATAGGCTCATAAACTTCTTTTAAAATCGGAATTTGCACACCCGGAGTTGCAATTTTTTTATTTAGTATTAGCAAGGTGGCAATGGCCACGGGTAAACCAACAGTTTTGGCCATTGCTGTATGTGTATGATTTTCACCAATTACTACCATATTGGCATCAAGCTGTTGTTTTTTTCCATCTAATTCATATCCGAATTTGTGATACATTACGATCATATCTTTATCGTCATATGCCATGGTCCAACTGTCTTCCAATATTTTTTGCAGCATCTTGGCTGGAGTGGCATTTTTTATATGAATAGTTTTATGTGAATCGAAAAGGTTTAATTCCAGCAGTTTTTCCCACATAATATCATCCTGATCTATTTTAAGATAATGCCTTAGTTTGAGTTCAACCGAGTCCGTTGGAGAATAGGGCAAAAAAAGATTAGTAAATTCCCTGTAGGACATTCCATCGGAATTTTCTATAGTATAACTATCATCTGTCATTCCCAGTTGAACGAACATGTTCCAGGCTTTTGAGAAACCAACACGCCTCATTGTACCTCTGTAGAGCGTAAGTGCATTCTCCAAGCCATATGCTTCCCTGTATTTCAAAGAATCTCTGTTAGCATATGCTTCGAACGTCCCATAACCTTCTATCTTCATGAATTCGGTGCGCCTGAATAGTTTATGATAAGGAATATATTTGTACGTACCTTCCTGTATAAATTTGGCTGCCCCTCCTTGGCCGGCAATAACAACATTTCTGGGATTCCATGTAAATTTGTAATTCCATAGATTCGTGTCGCTTTCCGGAGCCACCAGGCCGCCCGTAAATGATTCAAACAATAACATTTTACCTCCCTTATCCCTTATTCTATTTATAAGTTGCATGGCGCTCATATGATCTATACCGGGATCTAAACCTATTTCGTTCATAAATACCAAGCCATTGTCTTTAGCAGAAGCGTCTAGGGCTTTAATTTCATCACTAATATAAGAGGCAGTAACCAAATGTTTTTTTAATTTAATACAATCTTCAGCAACTTTCATGTGAAAGCGTGCCGGGAGCATTGAAATTACAATGTCAGAGCTTTTAATGGCCATTTCTCTTTCATCATCCTTAAAAATATCCAACTCAATTACTTCACATGAGGGATGGGTTTTTATTTCATCAGAAACTATCTTGGGGTTCAGATCCCCAATAGTTAAATGTAGATTCTCTGAATCTGCTTTTTCCAGAAAGTAATCTAATAAATAGGAGGTTGATTTACCCGCTCCAATGACTAGTATTTTTCGTAACATTTAATTTATTTTCTATTCGAAGTATTGCGAAGACTAAGGTATCAAATTGCTACATTTGTAAGAAATAGGGTCATTTAAGTTATGAACAAAACAATTTTCTGTACTGGGGTTTTCTTTGCGGTACTGGCTGTAATTCTCGGTGCCTTTGGGGCTCATGGTCTGGAGAAACTAGTACCTGCAAGTGCGCAAGAAACTTTTAAAACAGGTGTTACTTATCAAATGTATCATGCCTTACTGTTACTCGTTGTTGGAAGTGTGAAAAGTATTCCAGCAGAACAGAAGAAACTGGTTTATTATTTCATTGTTGCCGGGATTGTTTTTTTCTCATTTTCAATTTACTTGTTAGCCACAAATGACCTTACCGGATTTGATTTTAACACAATTGGAATAATTACACCAATTGGGGGACTTCTTTTGATTATTGGTTGGTTGCTCTTGGGATTTCAGGCATATAGAAAATTCAAATGATCAAATGACAAGCAATTAATCATTGATTCAGAACTAATCACGTTTTTAGCTACAAGTGCACGAAATATATGGTATTAAGGGCCCCATGCCTTCACTTACAGCTTGTATCGGAGCCTCTTTGCCCTTACATCCGGCGTAATATGCATAAGTATTGAGCAGGAAAATGAAGGAATTCCCGGTTAATGTTTGGTTGATTAGTAATTATTTTTTGTTTACGCTGGTAATATACTTCTGTAAAGCCATCGTCATTGACGGAGTTTCCGGGGTCGGAGCTTTTATGTCAATCCTAAGGCCTGCATCAGTTGCCGCGACGACAGTAGAATTCCCGAAGACCGCAATTCTTGTATCATTTTGCTCAAAGTCAGGAAAATTTTTAAGCAATGATTCTATTCCCGAAGGGCTAAAAAACACCAGGACATCGTAATAGACATTTCTTAAATCTGATAGATCACTTATAACCGTTTTATAGAAAATGCCACGATTCCAATTAATTTCCAATTCATTTAAAGAATTAGGGATACTGGGTTTTAATACATCTGAAGACGGCAGTAAAAAGGATTCCTCCTTATATTTTTTAAATAAGTGAAGTAATTCACTAAAATTTCTTTTGCCCACATAAATTTTTCGTTTCCTGTAGACAACATATTTCTGAAGATAGTACGCCACTGCCTCAGATTGGCAGAAGTATTTCATGGTATCTGGTACCTTAAAACGCATTTCTTCAGCTATTCTAAAAAAATGATCTACTGAATTTCTGCTTGTTAGGATTATTGCCGTATAATCTTTAAGATCAATCTTTTGCTGTCTTACGTTTTTGGCATCTACCCCTTCAACATGTATGAATGGCCTAAAGTCTACCTTCACTTTCTCCTTTTCAATTAGCCTTAGGTATGGAGAATTTTCCATTTTTGGTTCTGGCTGTGACACCAAAATCGTTTTTATCTTCATATACCTTGGTCTTTTAGATAATTCACAATGATTACAAAGGGTGCAATTTCGAGTGCGCAAAGGTACAAAATAAAATAGAAAAAGTAGCTTGAGATTATTTTTTGATAGTTTTTTATAATCGTTATCCAACCAATAACATTAACAACCACGATAAGAAAAATACTGCCAAATACAACAATTTTAGAATCATTCAATACATAAGTAAGGATAATATTGGCTGCTAACATTATGATACTACTGAAGTTAAGGTAGGAAAGCTTCTTAAAAATGAATTCGGATATTATCTTATTATTGTTAAAGACAAAACCACTCCCGATTTGAAGAAATATTTTTCCAAATAAAAATATTAACAGAAATCCCAGAATAATTAAAAAAACCATTGGATAATGGTCATTTTCTGAATTAGACAAAATATTTGATGCCAAATAGATAAAAAGTGAAAAATTTAGAAGCTGGAATATTGTAAAAAAGATATTGAACCAATTTATCAGTTTGTCCTTTTTATTGTACATAAAAATGTACTTGTTATTAAAAGGCAGTATCATGAAATTCAAAAATCTATTATAAAATAGATTCTTCGCAATAACTATACATAGAACGCTCGAAAAGATAATGACCGTTATCCAATCTATATTATTTATTACTCTTTGAACAGGCTCCATTATGGCAATTTAACATTTTCCCCGTTTATACCCCAAAAAAGTCCGTTTTCAGAAATGCTAATTTTAAAAAAGTGCGCGTCATTGATTTTTGGTTCCGGCATAAAAATTTTAAAGCTGGTTGTATCTTTAGATTTGAGCAAACACATTCCTTCTTGCAATGGACTGGCTTGAGATTTTATAACCTCTCTGAAGTTTTTGTATTTGTTAAGGAATACCACCCCAAATTCTAATTTTGATATTTCTATATCCATTTTATATGGATTGTATATTTGAAAGTTTACATATTTATTTTCCACTAATTCAACAGGCTCGTTAATAATGGTTCTCAACTTTCTAAAGGATTCAAAATTATCTATGTAGATGCCATAATGTTTAACTCCTTTTGCATCATGATAGGAGATATCTCCTTCATCCATAAATTTCGAAATATAAACTATCTTTTGTCCTTGAACGACGTTTTCAGAGTTGTCTATAGTAAACTGGTTTGGCCTGTATGTTATATTGTTAAGAGAATAGGATGTATTACCTGAATAGAAAGAATACATTGGTGCCTTGGTATAGGAATTTTCAAATATTACAGGAATGGATCCCACTTGCGAACTAATTTTGTTCACCCAATCTTTATTTCCGTGTGATTCGTAAACAATGGGAAATAGGGGGGGATATATTAAGCCTATTCTAAGGAACAATAATATTCCTATGTTTGTTATTCCCAGAATATGGATCCATTTTCGGGTAGTCTTATCCTCGAGCATTTTATTGTATACCACTACAATCATGGGGATACAAATAACAATTAACCATTGCGTTTGTATACGTCTGTTAAAACTGGAAATGAAAAAGAATGCAATTATTCCATAGATTAAAAACAGTATCGCTTTGGTGAATTTGTCAGTTGTTTTTGTTTTTAACAAGGCTCTGTATATCCATGGAAATGTTAGTCCGAATATCACAATAAGGTTAACAAAAAAGCCCACTGTAAAATCTCCAAATTCGTAAGCCCTGTTTGGCCTTTCAAACAAATGGTACTTTATGGTAATAAAGTCATTATTGAATAACCATAGAAAATGGGGAGTATAACATATCAATGAAATTAGTACAGAAAGCCAGGCATATTTGTTAAAGACAAGGCGCAGATTAGATAGCAACACAAACAATATAACCAGGAAAGCATGGTACTTACTGTACATTAAAGCAGCCATTACAAATCCCAAAATAAGTGATAATTCAACCGAAGGCGACTTCAAAAATTTCTTATATATCAATAAAAATAATGCAGTGAAGAAAAGTAATGGGGTATCGGGAAGTGTTAGGAATCCATAGGCATGTACAAGGGTCATTGAGAAGACCAATACAAAATATTGGAGTACGTATTTATTCTTGGTTTGATTATCAAATAGAAACCAAAGAATTAAATAAGTGCCGGCAGAAAGCACAGTGCTTATAAATCTAACCCCTAGCTCTCCTCCAAAAAAAAGACTGCTTATCTTTATAATCAGAGCAACCATTGGCGGATGATCAAAGTATCCCCATGCCATATTTTGTGCATAATACCAATAGTAAGCTTCGTCAAATATCAGCTCAGTAAAATGAGCTTGTAATATATTTAGTATAAAAATTAATGCTAGTAAGTAAAGGAAAATTCTGGGTAGTTTAAGTCTCATTCCGGTTGCCGATTCAGTTCAAAATTACAAATAATAGCACTAATTAATTCCATTAAAGAAACGATAAAATGGCTTTCGTATTTTCTGCCAGACCTTTTAAAGTAGTATTTTTGTTAAAATAGCCATAAACCAAATGTCAGATAGTTTAGTAATTATTCCAACGTTTAATGAAATTGAAAATATTGAGGCTATCATAGATGAGGTTTTTCATCTTAAAAAGGATTTTGATATCCTAATAGTTGATGATAATTCTCCGGATGGCACTGCCACCAAGGTCATTGAATTGCAAGAGAAATATCCCGAGCGGTTGTTTCTGGAAGTAAGAAAAGAGAAATCTGGTTTAGGAACAGCCTATATTCATGGATTTAAATGGGCATTGGCAAGAAAATACGAATACATTTTTGAAATGGATGCCGATTTTTCACACAGACCTTCTGACCTTCAAAGATTATACAGAGCTTGCAAGAATGGTGCAGATTTGGCAATAGGATCTCGCTACAAGAAAGGTGTAAATGTAGTTAATTGGCCACTTTATAGAGTTTTGTTGTCCTATGGAGCTTCTTTTTATGTAAAATTAATTACCGGAATGGGAATTCATGACCCTACAGCAGGCTTTGTCTGCTATAAGAGGAACGTTTTAGAGGCAATAAACCTGGATACAATAAAATTTGTGGGATACGCTTTTCAGATCGAAATGAAATTTAGAGCATACCTGAAAAAATTCAAAATTGAAGAAGTTTCTATTATTTTTACAGATCGGGAAAAAGGAAAATCCAAAATGAGTACTTCAATTATGTGGGAAGCAATATTTGGAGTTATCACCATGAAATTTAGAAGTTTATTTACTAAAGTTTAAGATATGAGTAAAACACTCATTAAAAATGCTGCAATCATAAATGAAGGGCTAAAATATGAGTCAGATATTTTAATTCAAGATGAGATTATAACAAAAATTGGCCGTAATCTTTCTTCAGATGGGGCCGAAATTCTCGACACAGGCGGAAATTTTGTTTTACCGGGAATAATAGATGATCAGGTACATTTTAGGGAACCCGGACTAACGCATAAGGGGGATATTGCTTCAGAGAGCAGGGCAGCGATTGCTGGTGGAATAACCTCCTTTATGGAACAGCCTAATACAAATCCCCAAACGACCACATTAGAAAAATTAGAGCAAAAATTTGAATTGGCTTCAAAGAAGTCATATGCTAATTATTCTTTCTTATTTGGTGGGACCAATGACAACCTTGAGGAAATAAAAAAGCTTGACAAATATGCCTGTTCAGGAATAAAGCTATTTCTGGGGTCTTCTACAGGAAATATGCTGGTGGATAATGAGGAAGTTCTGGAACGAATATTTATGAATACAGAACTCGTTATTTCTGCCCATTGTGAAGATGAGAAAACCATTAGAGAAAATACGCAGAAATTCAGGGCAAAATATGGAGATGATATACCTGTGGAATATCATCCTTTAATTCGAAGTGAAGAGGCTTGTTACCTTTCTTCCTCCCGTGCGATTGCCCTGGCTGAGAAAACCGGGGCCAGATTGCACGTTTTCCATGTTTCTACAGGCAGAGAAACCGGTCTTTTCAGGAATGACATCCCATTAGAACAAAAAAAGATTACTGCAGAAGTGTGTATTCATCATCTCTGGTTTTCTGATAAGGATTATTCGGAAAAGGGAATGCTTATTAAATGGAACCCTGCTGTTAAAACTTCTGAAGACAGAGATCAATTATGGCAAGCTCTATTGGATGACAGAATTGATATTGTGGCAACGGATCACGCACCTCATACCTTGGAAGAAAAACAAAACTTTTATATGAACGCACCCTCTGGTGGTCCCCTTGTACAACATGCACTAACTGCTATGTTAGAAAAAACTTTGGATGGAATTATTACTATAGAGAAAGTGGTCGAAAAAATGTGCCATAACCCTGCTAAGCTATTTCAAATATCAAAACGCGGTTTTATCAGAGAAGGTTATTATGCAGATTTGGCTATTGTAGATTTGAACTCAGTATGGACGGTTGATAAGAATAATATTTTATATAAATGCGGCTGGTCTCCCTTCGATGGCACGAGATTCAGAACAAAAGTCTTACAAACTTTTGTAAATGGACATTTGGCGTATAATAATGGGCAATTTTCAAGTTTCAGAAATGCCAAAAGACTTACTTTTGACAGATAGTTATGCGTAATATATTCTTTTTAATTCTAACAATTAGTATTCTTTTCTCATGCGGAGAGGAGGTCATAGAAAAGCCTGTCAATCTTATTCCTAAAGAGAAAATGATCGATATTCTTTATGATTTGGCCATCATAAATGCAGCTAAATCTTCGGGTCCCAGTGTAACGGAGAATGCGAATTTTGAGCCCATGGAATATATATACAATAAATATAAAATTGATAGTGTTCAGTTTGTAACGAGTGATTTATATTACGCCTCCTTGCCTTTAGAATATGAAGATATTTATAAGAAATTGGAAATCAGGATTGTCAAAGAAAAAGAACGTTTTATCAAATCGGGAGAACGTAAAAAGGACAGTTTAACTAAAGCGAGGCAGAACTAATGGGCCTCCATGTATTTTATACATGCATGGGCAACACATTCTTTTATCGGTTCATATTCAATGTTAAGTGCCTCCTGTACTTTTAAGTTATCATATTCTTGTGGGTGGCGCAAAGACTTCAATCCTTGTTTTGTTAATTTCCTTTTTTTGGAACTAAACAATTTTAAAATCCAGTCTATTCTCCAGAAAAGTTCCAATTGCCAGAATTTCAACTTTATTTTTGGTGAGGGCTTGTTAAAACCATTAGCGATAGTCTCTAAAATACTCTTATAAGACAAATTTTCAGCCACAGCAATAAAACGCTCATTTTTGATAGGAGAATCCATAAGTTGAACCATTATTTTGACTACGTCACCCACTGAAATAAATCCGGTGCCGCCGGGGAAGTAATAACGTAGACCCCTGGCTACTGTTTTAAATAGTAACCCACTACCACTTTTCCAATATCCCGGACCAAGAATAATACCGGGATTAACAATTACCATTGGGAGACCTTCTTGTGCGGCTCTCCAGACTTCCATTTCGGCAAAATGTTTTGAGGATGCATATACATTTGCAAAAGCATCATTCCATTCATTTTCTTCATTGATAAGCTGGCCATTGGTAGATTTTCCTATGGCTGCTATAGAACTTACATAGCACAATTTTTTGATCTTCTTGGCAATACTTAGGTTTACGATATTTTCAGTCCCCCTTTTATTTATTTTTTGCAAATCATAGAAATCATTTGGATCAAACGAAATAAATGCGGCACAATGATAAACCAAAGTGACATCTTCAAAAGCCAATTCAAGAGCCGGGATATCATTAAGATCAGCTTCTATCCATTGAATTTTGTTAAATAGCCGTTCGGGATTTTCTTCATAATATGAGAATACCTCTTTAACTCTCTGAATATTGCTATTTTTTCGATGAATAGCCTTAATAGACGTGCCTTCTTTGAGCAAATGAAACATTAGATGGCAACCTACAAGACCCGTTCCTCCGGTGACTAAAATCATGGTGCTAAATTACTCATTTCGGTTGGATAAATTTATTCAATAAGTTAAGCTGCTGGCTATTTCTATTATATTTGCAGCAACTATTTTAATAGACTATAAAATGATTTCAAACTTTGTTTCGGAATTAAAATGGCGGGGAATGGTACACGATGCAATGCCCGGAACCGAAGAGCATTTACTTACCGGGATGCAATCTGCCTATGTAGGGATAGACCCAACAGCTAATTCACTGCACATTGGCCATTTGGTGAGTGTAATGATGCTTAGGCATCTTCAGCTCGCCGGGCATAAACCTTATGCGCTAATTGGCGGAGCTACAGGAATGATAGGTGATCCTTCCGGAAAATCGGAAGAGCGGAATTTATTAGATGAAACTACGCTTCGATTGAATCAGGAATCGATAAAGGAGCAATTGTCGCGTTTTCTTGATTTTGATAGTCAGGCAGAGAATTCAGCAGTATTGGTTAACAATTATGACTGGATGAAAGACTTTACATTCCTGGATTTTATTCGGGATGTTGGGAAACACATTACTGTAAATTATATGATGGCGAAAGAATCTGTCAGGAAAAGGCTGTCACCTGAAGAAAAGGAAGGTATGTCCTTCACAGAATTTACATATCAGCTAGTCCAAGGGTATGATTTTTTATATCTGTTTCAAAATTACAATTGTACACTTCAGATGGGAGGGAGTGACCAGTGGGGAAATATTACCACAGGGACAGAGCTTATTCGCAGAATTGGAGGAGGTAAGGGATATGCACTTACCTGCCCACTTATTACCAAGGCCGATGGAACTAAATTTGGAAAGACCGAAGGTGGCAATATATGGTTAGACGCACATAGAACATCGCCTTATAAGTTTTACCAGTATTGGCTGAATACATCGGATGAAGATGCCGAAAAATATATTAAAATCTTTACTTTCTTATCTAAAGATGAAATTGATGATTTAATTGGGGAACATTTTAAAGCACCTCATTTAAGAATAATACAAAAACGCCTAGCACAAGAAATTTCCATTATGGTTCATTCCCGGGAAGAATTTGAAAGAGCACTGATTGCAAGTACTATTCTCTTTGGAAAATCAACCTCTACTGATCTTAAGGGTTTAGACGAGAATACCTTTTTAGATGTATTTGAGGGTGTTCCAACAGCAGAGATTCCCAAATCGGAAATAGATAACGGATTAGACATGATTGGTGCATTGGCGGCCAAAACAGGATTTTTAAATTCTAATGGGGAAGCACGGAGAGAACTGAAACAAAATTCTATATCTGTTAATAAGGAAAAAGTAAAAGAAGATTATCTGATCACAGAAACAGATTTGATAAACGGTAAATATGTTTTACTTCAGCGAGGCAAAAAGAATTATTTTATTCTTGTTTTAAAGTAATAAATTAGGAATATAAATGAATGAGATTGATTTTTTTGACTTAAGTGCGGTACTACTTTTGACTTTTACCCTATTTCTTATCATATTCATTCGGTTTTTGATAGTTTCAGGAGTATATCACTACACGTTTTTCATATTGTTCCGAAAAATATTTGATAAAAGGATCTTAGATCATACTCCTCTAAAGAAAAAGCAGTTATTTAAGGAATTGTATTGGTCGGCAATAAGCGGGTTGATTTTTGCATTTTTTGCTATATCCATTTATTTGTTGTGGTCCATTGGATACACTGCTATCTATCTGGATATTAATGCTTATCCAATATGGTATTTACCAATTGGAGTTTTCATAACATTATTCATTCAGGACACTTATTATTATTGGATTCACCGTTGGATGCACAAACCTTCTGTTTATAGGTACATTCATAAGATTCATCATAAAAGTGTACATACTTCTGTATTTACTGCCTTCTCATTTCATCCGTTTGAAACCGTGCTGCAGGCCATTATACTCCCACTTATAGTAATGTTTATACCATTGCACTTTTATGCTTTTTTGTTTACTCTCCTAATTATGACTATATCAGCAACAATTAATCATGCCGGAGTTGAAATATATCCATCCGGTAAATATGGAAAATGGTTTGGTAAATGGATTATTGGAGCTACTCATCATGATAAGCATCACAGAAAGTTCAATTATAACTTTGGGCTATACTTCACCTTTTGGGATAAGTGGATGGGTACAGAAAGTCCTGAAAGTATTGGGAGGTGATTTTTAGCATATTTGGTCTCCTATTAGAGCGCCATTAAATTGCAACCACGAACGTCTGAATGATCAAACCTGCCTAGCACTTCAAAGCTTCCATCTTTATAAACCCTACCCAGATCCTGTGTGGCAATGAACGAACAAGAATAAATATTTGCCAGGTCTATGATATTTATTCCTCCAATTTTACCATAAGGTTCAGTAGACAATGGATCATCTGTTTCACGTATGGTGACGGACATCCAGGGTGGACAATTAAATATCCCGTTACCTTTTGAATAGGCTTGAGAAAGAAGTTCAGTCATTCCATATTCTGAGTGAATGGCTTCAAGTCCAAAACTATTTTTAAGAATACTATGCAGCTCATCACGAACCAATTCTTTTCTCCTTCCTTTCATACCGCCGGTTTCCATAATAATGGTATTATTTAAATTCATTGAATGATTCTCTGCAATGTCCAGAAGAGCATAGGAAACACCAATAAGAATAATTTTGAATCCAGATTCATCCAGGTTTTGGAGAGTTTTTAATAATTCAACCTTGTTCTCAAGATAAAAGCCACTTTTAGGGTTCGCACTTTTTTCAATAAGATCATTTACCATATAAATTAGAGAAGAACCTTTGCGTTCCATATAAGAAGGCAATAATGCCAAAACGCAATAATCTTTAATGTCCCCATAGAAATACTCAAAGGTTTTCAGATAGCTTTTTTCGTAAATTTCAGGTTTAAGCACATAATGTTTACTTACAAGTTGTCCTGTGGTTCCACTGCTTTCAAAAACAATCTTCGGTGGTTGGCTGGTAGTTATTACTTGTTTAGATTTGAAAAATTCAATGGGCAAATAGGGAATTTCTTCTACCGCGGTTACATTCGATTTGGATTTGCCAAGATAGCTGCAAAACTTCTGATAAGTTGTATTGTTGTCATATTGAAAATTAAAAACTTCCAACGCCATCTTGTTAAATTCCGATGAAGTTTTAATTTCAAAAATTTTATTGATATCCATATCGACACGAAGACTACAAAAATAGTTAAAATAAAAAAAAAGCTCCTCAAGGGAGCACAACAATGGATATATTTTTGATGCTATTTTACAACTAGTTTTCTAGTCATTGTTTTGCTATTCTCAATCACTTGAATCACATAAACTCCGGGAGTAAGCCTCCCTATATTTAGCATATTTGTTGAAATTCGATCTTGGAGAACTATTTTACCAAAGACGTCGTAAACGGTGATATCTTTACTTTTATTATTTAAAGTGTTAATATAAACAATACCATCAATTGCAGGATTTGGATAAAGCGTAAAATTCGAAGTCTCCTGGTCTTTTTCTTGAATAGGCGGAAGTTCTTCCTGTCCGGAAACTACTATAGTAAAGACCAATAAAAAGAATAAGTAGGCTTTTTGCATCAACATTGATTTGGGATCAACACAGTAAATATAAAGTAATAGCTATTATCCTACCAGAAATTGTTGTGAAAACTAAATATTTGTAGGTAAACTTTTATAGCCATAACGTTCATCGATGAAATCTGCATTACATCGATGAAAAATCTATTTTTGAGAAAGCTAATCTCTATTTTTTTTGGAGAAGAAAATCTATTTAATAATCAATTTCCTGGTTGCCACTCTGTCTTTTTCATATACGCGTAGTACATACACCCCCGCAACTAAATTGGAGACATTTAGCTCCTTTCTCAGAATTGTTGTCTCAAGTCTCTGAGTTCCAAAAACATCAAAGATTAGTATTCTTTTCGGGGCATTCAGGGCTGTTTGTATATAAACTTTACCCGTCGTAACCGGATTTGGATATAGTTCAAAACCCTCTATCTCACCACCAGAATTTCGTGCTTCCTGGCCGTAGCTGAAAGAAATAAAAAAAAAGAATAAGACGGGGTAGAGTTGCTTCATTAACGTTATTCAACAAACTAATAATCACAAATATAGAAATTTTAGTTCTCCGTCATACTCCATGAAATTGTTAAATGATTAAAATTCGACGAAATGCATAATTAATAGCACTTTAATCGGAACGTAACTATAACTATAACTATCCTTAAATTATACTCCTGGGTGTTATATTAATGTTATCATCATTAAATCAATGTTAAGTAACTAAAGCTTATTAGTATTATCTTTACTTTTGATCAGATAGATCAAACGGTAAACCATGAAAAAGCAAGACATTAAAATTTTATTAGTAGATGATGAACCTGATATTTTGGAGATTCTCAAATATAATCTTTCTGCTCAGGGATATCAGATATATACGGCCAAGAACGGCATTGAAGGTGTGGAAAAGGCAAAGAAGAAA
Organism: uncultured Eudoraea sp.; assembly: GCF_947258525.1. Taxonomy (GTDB): domain Bacteria; phylum Bacteroidota; class Bacteroidia; order Flavobacteriales; family Flavobacteriaceae; genus Eudoraea. Next base: position 24,945 of record NZ_CAMYIP010000060.1, on the reverse strand, counting down.
ATTCCACATTTAATTATTTTGGATGTCATGATGCCCGAAATGGATGGGATCGAAGCTTGTGAAATAATTAGAAATACAAAGGGATTAGAAAATACTATAATTACTTTTTTAACTGCAAGAGGTGAAGACTATTCTCAAGTTGCAGGTTTTGATGCCGGCGCAGATGATTATATTACAAAACCGATAAAACCAAAATTATTGGTTAGTAAGATTAAGGCTTTATTGAGACGCTTAAGTGAAGAGAAAAATCTTAGTGATGATATACTTAAGGTTGGAAATATTGAAATTAACCGTGAAGAATACAAGGTAATTAACAAGGGAGAAGAGATTATACTACCAAGGAAGGAATTTGAACTATTGGCATTATTAGCCTCAAAACCCGACAAGGTCTTTAAACGTGAAGTTATACTGGATAAAGTCTGGGGACAGGAAGTCGTGGTAGGAGGCAGAACAATAGATGTACATATTAGGAAACTTCGCGAAAAAATTGGGGATAACCATTTTAAAACTGTGAAGGGCGTAGGCTATAAGTTTGTTTTATAATGGCTAAAAAGTTAAAAAAGTCATACAAGTTTGCTTTCCGTTCCGCTCTTTTAATCACTATTATTCTAGCATTATCTTTTAGTCTTTTTCTTTTTTATAATAATCAGTTGATGGAGAACTGGTTTATGTTATTGTTTTTAACACTACTTATTTTTGCGGTATCTTTTGGTATCATTCAGGTCCGTGCAGAGAAATATATCTACAGGCGGATTAAGAAAATCTATGATGACGTTTCTCTGTTGGAGTCATCCTCATTTGCTGCAGATCCTGTTACAACAGATATGAAAACTCTTACGGAGGAAATAGAAAAATTTGCGAAGGACAAAAAAATAGAAATAGATACCTTAAAAATCCGTGAGGAATATAGGAAGGATTTTTTAGGTAATATTTCTCATGAACTCAAAACTCCTTTATTTACTGTACAGGGCTATATTCTTACACTTCTCGATGGTGCTATGAATGATAAAGCGGTTAGGAAAAAATATTTACAGCGCGCCCAAAAAGGCATAGACAGACTTATTTATATAATCAAGGACCTTGATTTGATTACAAAATTAGAAGTTGGCGACCTTAATTTGGATTTAACTGACTTTGATATTATTGAACTCATTCAAAGTGTTTTTGACCTTATGGAGATGAAAGCGGCCAAAAAAAATATAACACTGGCTTTTGATATGAACTATGAAGCTCCAATCCATGTGAGAGCAGACAAAGATAAAATACAACAGGTTCTGTCTAATTTAATAGTGAATTCTATAAAATATGGTCATCATGATGGTACTACCGAGGTAAGTGTCGAGAATCTTATAAGAAATAAAGTAATTGTAAGAATCACAGATAATGGTGAAGGAATTCCGGAAGAACATTTACCAAGGCTTTTTGAGCGTTTTTACAGGGTTGATAAGAGTGGGAGCAGAAAAGAAGGTGGTTCCGGCCTGGGGTTGTCTATAGTAAAACACATAATTGAGGCACATGGTGAAAAAATATATGTTGAAAGTGTTGTAGATGTCGGATCTGAATTTTCATTTACTCTGGAAAAGGCTGAGCCCCAGGCTGGCTAAATCTACTCCTCAAAGAATTCCTTAGTTTTGCTAAAACGTAATAATACACCTTAAATATTGGGAAGTAAAAATAAGCTTAAACGATTTGAGCAAAATAGTTCTTTTAGCAATGTTATTCAACCGACCAGGGATGAAGTTATTGAGGGTAAATTTGCTTTAAAAGGAAAATGGAGGAGTTTTTTTAATAATGATAACCCCATAGTTTTGGAGCTGGGTTGTGGCAAAGGCGAATATACTATTGGCCTTGCTAGACTTAATACTTCTAAAAATTATGTTGGTGTGGATATTAAAGGTGCCAGATTGTGGAGAGGAGCTAAAACTGCCCTTGAAGAGAATATGGAGAATGTAGCCTTTTTACGAACTCAAATAGAACTGATTGATTTAATTTTTGCTCAAAATGAGGTAGACGAAATCTGGATTACTTTTCCAGACCCACAAATAAAGTATAAAAGAACTAAACACAGATTAACCAACAAGATTTTTTTGGATAAATACAAGTTTGTACTTAAAGATAAAGGTATAATCAACTTAAAAACAGATAGTGAATATATGTATGGATATACTTTAGGATTGTTACATGGCCTGGATTGTGAAATTTTATACGCAAATCATGATGTATATAGAAACGAAGGAAGTCCAAAAGAAGTGATGGATATACAGACTTTCTATGAAAAGCAGTATCTTGAAAAAGCCAAACCAATTACTTATATAAAGTTTACTGTCAGTTGACCAATGACGCATCTAATCATACTTTTTTTTGTAACCTTTTCAGCAGCGTTTATGGCGACCGTTCCACCCGGTTTATTGAATATGAATGCCGCTCAAACAAGTGTTAAAAAGGGAAAACTGAACGGCATAATGTTTAGTCTTGGTGTCTCCAGCATGATCATGATGCAGGCTTACATCGCGGTTTTGATCTCTAAATATTTATTCAGACATCCAGAGGTCATAGATTTACTACTTAAAATTGCACTTGGGGTTTTTGCATTTTTTGCCCTTTATTTTTTTGTTTCAGCGAAGCGCGAAAAATCAAAAAAAATTAAAATAGTAAAAGTAAGCAAGAAGAATAGTTACTTTAAGGGAATGCTGCTTGCAATGCTTAATTTGCTTACAATTCCTTACTATAGCGGACTCAATGCTATGTGGAATGCATCGGGCTGGATTAAATTTGAAATTTGGGATATCCTTACATTCATAGTTGCTGCCGGTAGTGGCACTTTTACGGTATTGTATTTGTACACTGTTTATTTTTATAAATTAGAAGCTAGAACTGACCGATTTTCCAAAAACTCGAATTATATTCTTAGCGCGTTAATGATGGTTTTACTCGTAATTACCATTTTTAGAATATTTTATTAGTAGTATGAATCCGGAAAATAAAAACTTCTTTCAAAAAGTTTACCAGGTCTCTAAACAGATTCCTTTTGGAAGAGTTACTTCTTATGGCGCTATTGCAAAGTACCTGGGAGCAGCACGAAGTGCGAGGATGGTAGGCTGGGCCATGAATGGAGCAGGGGCAATTGAAGGTGTTCCCGCGCACAGGGTTGTAAACAGGAAGGGTTTATTAACCGGGAAACATCACTTTGACGGCACTAATTTAATGCAACAATTGCTAGAAAATGAGGGCCTCGAAATACGGGATAATCAAATTGTAAATTTTGAAAAATACTTCTGGGACCCAGCCAAAGAATTGCCATTGTAGGTTCTTTAATTAGTATGTCTTAAGAGTTGTAATACTACTTGTATCCTATATGGTAATTCTATAATGATATTGTCCTTTTCAATCCCGCAACTTTATAGTTTCGCACCTATAACTTATCTTTGTTGTTTAGAATCATTTTATATAAAGACTTAAATACCCTAGTTCATGAAGTTGGATAAGAAAGAAATACTGAAAGCCCTGGAAACTATTACAGCGCCTGGTGAAGGAATGAATATGGTTGAAAGTGGTGCAATTAATAATATTCAGGTTTTTGGTGATGAGGTTGTAGTAGATATTACGATAAACAATCCAAGCCTTCAGGCAAGGAAAAAAACTGAAGTAGAAATACTTAAGGCAATTCACAGGGAGGTTTATGAAAAGGCAAAAATTACCGTAAATATTAAGGTTGATGCGCCAGTTAGTCCTAAGACTAATGAGATTAAAGGAAAACCAATACCCGGAATACAAAATATTATCGCTGTGGCTTCTGGGAAAGGTGGCGTGGGTAAGTCTACAATTACAGCAAACTTAGCAGTTACTTTGGCTAAAATGGGATTTAAAGTTGGTTTGTTGGATGCAGATATCTATGGTCCTTCTATGCCCATTATGTTTGATGTAACCGCTGAAAAACCGCGAGCTACCAATATTAATGGTAATTCAAAAATGTTACCAGTTGAAAACTTTGGAGTAAAGCTTTTATCTATAGGGTTTTTTACTCAACCTAATCAGGCTGTTATCTGGAGAGGCCCTATGGCATCCAAAGCCTTAAACCAGATGATTTTTGATGCACATTGGGAAGAATTAGATTTTATGTTAGTGGATTTGCCACCAGGTACCGGTGATATTCATTTAAGCATCATGCAATCTATGCCTGTTACGGGAGCAGTGGTTGTGAGTACACCTCAGGAGGTTGCATTGGCCGATGCACGTAAGGGGGTTGCAATGTTTCAGCAGGAAGCTATTAATGTACCTGTTTTAGGAATTGTTGAGAATATGGCTTACTTTACACCGGAGGAGCTTCCGGATAACAAATATTATATTTTTGGGAAATCTGGGGCAAGAAATCTAGCTACAGATCTGAATGTACCTTTTTTAGGAGAAATACCATTAGTTCAAAGTATTCGTGAGGCGGGTGATGTTGGCAGACCTGCCGCTCTTCAAACAGGCACCCCTGTGGAAAAAGCATTTGAAGAACTTACCAAGAATGTGGTTCAGGAACTTGTGTTGCGAAACAAAAGTTTACCGCCAACAGAAGCTATTAAAATAACGACTATGGCAGGTTGCGCTGCAGTTAAAAAGAAATGATCATGACGTCTGATGAACTTAAAATTAACATTGAAAAAGCTTTAGATGAAATTCGCCCATTCTTACAAAGTGATGGTGGGGATATCTCATTAGTATCTATTGATAACGATAAATTGGTAAGAGTAAAACTAGAAGGAAATTGTGTGGGGTGCAGCGTTAACCAGATGACACTTAAGAGTGGCGTAGAAATGACCATTAAAAAACATGCTCCTCAGATAGAAAAGGTGATCAATATTGATTAAATATCTGACCTTTCTCTTGATAGCTTACAAAAAAGTTATTTTCTAACTTATCTATGGAATTAAATTCTTGCCTGGTAAGTAAATAAATTATAATATCTACCTCTTTTGGCAATAAGGGAGTCGTGTGTACCTTGTTCTGCAATTCTCCCATTCTCAATCACCAAAATCTGATCAGCTTTTCTAATAGTGCTCAATCGATGTGCAATTACAAAGGTTGTTCTTCCTTCTGTTAGGTGGGATAAACTTTTTTGGATTAAGGCTTCACTTTCGGTGTCAAGATTTGAGGTTGCTTCATCTAAAATTAATATCCGGGGATCGGCTAACACCGCACGCGCAATTGCTATACGCTGTCTCTGACCTCCTGAGAGTTTTATTCCACGCTCGCCAATAAGTGTATCTAAACCATCTTCGAATCTATCCGTAAACTCATCAACATAGGCGGCTTCCACTGCTTCCTGTAATTGTTTTTCAGTGGCATTGGGTCTTGGAAACAATATATTCTCACGTATGGTTCCTTCAAACAAAAAATCATCCTGTAAAACCACTCCTAAGTGTTTTCTAAAACTATTAAGATCTACCTTGGCCAAATCCTGTCCGTCCACAGTTATTGTCCCGCTTTGCTGGTTCAGGAAACTCGCGGCAAGTCCGGCGATGGTACTCTTTCCTGAACCCGAACTTCCAACAAGGGCTACCACGGTACCTGCATCTACCTTAAAACTTATATCATGTATTACTTCTTTTTCTTCTTCATAGGCAAATGAAACTGAGTCAAATATCATATCACCTTTTATGCCATTCAGTGTTAATGTTCGGACCTCTTCATTAGATTCGGGCTGCATATTCATCAGTTCCTCCGTTCTGTCCAGACCGGCCAGGGCTTCAGTAAGCTGACTACCAATATTACTCATCTGTACTATAGGGGCTATCATTAATCCTAAAAGAAAAGTAAAGGTCAAAAATTCTCCAACGGTGAGTTCATCCATCATAATTTTATAGCCTCCCATACCCATGATGCCAGTCGTTGCAAGACCTAGTAAAAAGGTAGAAGAACTTGTCATAAAAGCTGTTGCTGTTAGACTTCTTTTTACATTTTCAAACAATCGGAGGACACCTTCTTCAAAAACACCATGCTCCTGGGCTTCGGCGTTAAAGCCCTTGATAACCCTAATGCCACCTAATGTTTCAGTAAGTCTGCCTGTAACTTCAGCATTGATTTTACCTCTGTTACGGAATATTGGTCGAATTATTTTGAATGCTTTGAGGGCTATTACCGCAAAAATAGCCAGAGGGATCAATGCAAAAAGTGTCATACTTGGACTAATATTTAAGAGAAGAATTAAAGATACTACGGCAGTAATTGTTCCACCTACTAATTGAACTAAGCCTGTTCCAATTAGATTTCGTACCCCTTCTACATCGGTCATTATTCTGGAGACCAATTCACCCGATTTGGTATTATCAAAAAACCGAATTGGTAAGGATAAAATTTTCTTTTGCACCTGAGCGCGTAATTCGGAGATCATATATTGAGCCTGCACGCTAAGTATTTTGGTTAAAAGAAAAGAGGTTACAGCCTGTATTAAAATGGCCAATATTACTATTCCCAATAGGATCTTAAGAAATTCCAAATCTTTATTTGGTATAATGTCATCCATTAAATACTTTAGAGACATTGGGGCAACAAAACTAGCTGCTTTACTTACTATTATTAATGCCAAACCTATAAAAACCAGATTCCTTCTTGGCCAAATTATGGTTTTAAATGCTTTAAGTATACTTACCCTTTTATCGGACATTAGAGATTGCTCTGTTTTTTGATATGAAAAAGTGCAATTTACAGTAAAATTATGGTCCGGTAACCAAATACATAAGCACTGACGTTATTTTATGGAAGAATTAGCATATAAGTTTTAATACTTTTAATTTCACAAATACTAAGATTTGCTCATGGAGTCAAAAGATTGTAGCAGAAACCTGCTTGAAGATAGAGATAGGCTTCATCTTATCAGGGATGTGAGGATTAAGGGGATGTTAAAAAGACTCGGACGGCTTAATATCATAAAAATATAGAGTTAATAAAGAATAGCTATGAAATTTCCGCTTATTAAATTTCTTTTTGTTCTATTTCTGGTCTTTAATAATTCCTGCAAAACGGCGCAGGGGCAATCCGAAATAGATCAATGGAAGGAACAAGCAGAAAATATAACCATTATCAGAGATGATTTTGGTGTACCTCATATTTACGGTAAAACCGATGCAGATGCTGTATTTGGACTACTATATGCCCAATGTGAAGACGATTTTAACCGGTTGGAGCAGAATTATATATGGGCAATTGGCAGATTGGCCGAAATTGAGGGGAAAAAAGCGTTATACAGCGACTTGCGCGCCAAAATGTTTATGAGCAAAGAAGAAGCCATTGCCAATTACAACAAGAGTCCTGATTGGCTAAAAAAACTCTGTGATGCTTTTGCTGATGGGATCAATTACTTTCTTTATAACCACCCTGAAGTGAAGCCCAAGCTATTAACCCGATTTGAACCCTGGATGCCAATGTATTTTAGCGAGGGCTCAATTGGGGGTGATATTGAACGAATTAGTGAGGCGAAAATACGTGCTTTTTACGAAGAAGGGAAAGCTTTGGGAATGGCTGAAGATGCTCGCTTAAAAGAGAGTAAGGAAGAATTAGAACCTCAGGGATCCAATGGTATTGCTATTTCCGGAAAATTAACTCAGAGTGGTAATGCTATGTTGCTCATAAATCCACATACTTCTTTTTATTTCAGGGGAGAAGTTCATGTGGTAAGTGAAGAAGGTCTCAATGCGTATGGCGCAGTTACCTGGGGACAGTTTTTTGTCTACCAGGGGTTTAATGAGAAAACAGGATGGATACATACCTCTACTTATACAGATGTTATGGACGAATTTGTTGAGGCATTTGAAGAAAAAGAAGAGAAACTCTATTACCTATTTGGTAAGGAAAAACGGCCTGTGATTAAAACGGAGATCGTTTTAAAATATAAGGATGAAGAAGGAATAAAAGAAGAAAAATTCCCTGTCTACCGAACACACCACGGGCCCATAACTCATATGATAAATGATTCGCCGGTGGCTTCTGCAATGATGTGGGAACCGATAAAGGCATTGGAACAATCCTTTATAAGAACAAAGCAAAAGGATTATAGTGGTTTTCGCAAGATGATGGATATCCGTACCAACTCTTCAAATAATACGGTATATGCAGATGCGGATGGGAATATTGCATATTTTCATGGGAATTTTGTGCCGGTACGTGATACCGTTTTTGATTATAGCCAACCTGTCGATGGCAGCAATCCTAAGACAGACTGGAAGGGATTACATACAGTAGATGAGAACATTCTGGTGTTAAACCCTGAAAACGGATGGATTCAAAATTGCAATTCCACTCCTTTTACGTCTGCCTTGGAATTTAGCCCAAAGCGTGAAAATTATCCAAAATACATGTCAATTGACCGTGAAAATTTTCGGGGGATTCATGCCATTCAACTGCTCAAAGGTAGAAGTGGATATACTATTGACAGCCTTATTTCATTGGCGTATGATCCGTACCTGCCGTCTTTTGCGGCATTAATTCCCGGGTTGGTTTCTGCTTATGATAAAGGTGGGACCGGATCTCCTGAACTGGCAGAGGCCATAGACATATTGCGAAATTGGGATTACAGAACTTCTGAAGAATCTGTGGCAATGACCCTGGCGCATTTCTATGGTACTTTATACGGTAAAAAAGGCATTAGACCTTACCCGATGAGCGATATGGAACTAATCTCGTATTTTGGTTCGGAATCTCCATTGGAAGAGCGGGTATTAATCTTTAAAGAGGTTGTTTCACAATTAGAAATCGATTTCGGAAAATGGGATATTCCATGGGGTGAAGTTAACAGGTATCAGCGTTTAAATGGGGATATCAGGCAGAAGTTTGATGACAATAAGCCAAGCATACCAATAGGTTTTGCATCGGGTCGTTGGGGGGCATTAGCGGCCTATGGTGCCAGATATAATAACAATACCAAAAAGATCTATGGTACAAGAGGGAATAGTTTTGTAGCAGTGGTAGAATTTGGTCCAAAAGTCAAGGCTAAAACCATTTTAGCGGGAGGTCAGAGTGGTGATCCGGAATCACCACATTTTGATGATCAGGCAATACCATATGCAAAGGTGCAATTTAAAGAAGCAGCGTATTACAAGGAAGATGTTCTTAAAAGAGCAAAAATTTCATATAAGCCCGGGAAGGAATAGGATGTATTGTTTAGTTCTTGACAACAATTAGAGAGGCTTTGGAGCCAGTAGAAAGCAACCATTGATTAGTGTGAATTAATTCACCTTTATCATCATAAACATCTACCTGGGCAGTATTTGGCCCTGAAGTTCCCTGGTTTAGAGCTTCGAAATCCAATCGGTTAAAACCTTTTTCCAGATCTATATTTATTCCTTTAAAACCTGCAGTAAGCAGGATGTTGTACTCAACTACTTCTCCATTTACATAGACCCTTACACGATCGCCATCTACATATTCATGATCTCTGCAAACTACTCCTACGAAATTACCTCCGGTTTTAACATCCCCTAAATACATATTGCCAAAGTGCTTTTTGGAATTGGTATTCTGGCGTTCACCAACTTTGGTATCCAATTTTAAATCAAAACCTGCTTGTTTCAGCTCCTTTTCAGGAAGCATTTTTACGTTCCTTGAATTTTTGGTTTCTTTAATACTGGCATTGGGGTTATTATCGAGAAGAGAAGGCATTTTCAAGGCATTACCATTATTGGGATTACTTTTTAAATCCAAATTTTTATCAGCCTCTATTTTTAAAGTCTGAGTCCTGGGAAGATCAGTTTGTGCGTTTAAACATATAACTGACAAAAGAAGTAATATAAGTAAATATTGGTGTTTCATTACCTTAATTCTACGGTGTAAAGTTAGCAAATACCTTGCCATAGGGGCTTAATTTGCTGTTAAATTCGATGAAATTAAACTTTTTGATTCGGGAAAATTATCCAATTTTCTTCCGGAAAGGCTAATTATCTTTAGGTGTTTTCCAATATTGCGGGGGGGTATTTTCTGAACGCTGTTCCCAATAATCCGGGGTGACCCTGTGTCCGTCAAAAGTTTTAAGCTTTCGCTGGTATACCCAAATAGTGGGGTTAAATACCATGTCTGTGACACCTAAAGTATATAATTGTGGTTCTTCTTCTGAAGGGCGTTTTTCTTCCTGTATGAGAACTTCAAATCCGTTGTGCTCCAGGAGTTTTTTTAGAAATTCTGCACGTTCAGCTGTTACTTTCTTTTCTACAAAAGTAACCCTTGTATCCTCAATACTACCAAATGAATGTTTACCTCCTAAACTCATAAGTATTATTTTAATGCACTACTTAAATCATAAATATAATCGTAAATAGGACTGTATATACCAAGTAATAAAATACCGAGTACTGTAATTACCAATCCAATCCTCATGTAAATTTTATTTCGGAAAAAAGGAATTGGATTCTCACCTTTACGTAAAAACATCGCCCTTACAACTAACAAATAATAATATAAAGAAATTGTAACATTCACTACTGCCAGGAATACAAGCAAGTAGAACCCTTTACTGGCTGCTGCGGTAAAAAGGAAGAATTTACCAAAAAATCCTGCCACAGGAGGAATACCGGCCAATGAAAAAAGTGCTAGCATTAGCACCAAGCTCAAGTTTGGGTTAGTTCTGTACAAACCTTCATAATCTTTTATACGCTCCTTGCCTGTTTGTAAAGAAATGGCTTGTACTACGCCAAAAGCTGCCAGATTTGAGAATATGTAAATAAGCACAAAGTATACTACTGTTGCAGTTCCCAATTTTGAACCTTCAATTAACCCCAATAAAATAAAACCTGCCTGAGCTATAGATGAAAATGCCAGGAAACGCTTCATATTCTGTTGTCTTAAAGCGAATAGGTTACCGATAAACATTGTTGCGACAGCAATAACATAAATCACGTTTTCCCAAATATCGACCAATGGTCTTAAAACGGTAAATAATAAGATCATTAAAATGAAAACGGCACCACCTTTTGATATGACCGATAGATAAGAGGCAATACTTATAGGGGCTCCTTCATAAACATCAGCAGTCCAGAAATGAAATGGCACCAGAGAAATTTTAAAACTTATTCCGGCGAACAATAGTACCATCCCCAGAAGAGTCAGATTGGTTGAAGAGAGTACCTGGACAATTTCACTGAAATAAATAGAGCCGGTAGAGGCATAAAGCATCGAAATACCGAATAGTGAAACCCCGGAAGCAAGAGCGGAGGATAATATTAATTTGATCCCTGATTCACTTGAAATTCTTTTCATTGTCTCATAAGCAGCAAGGGCGGCTAACGGGAGTGTGGATAATTCGAGCCCTAAATAAAACATTAGAAAATCTCCTGCTGATATCATAAAATAGATACCTAACAAAGAAGAGAACAACAAAATAAAGAATTCAGATCCTTTATTCTGATTTACTATTTTTTCCTGTACCCAATCCGCCGACTGAAGCAATAGTATAAGGACACCAATGTTCAATACATTCTTGAAAAAATGAATCAGGTGGTTGGTACGAAACATTCCACCAAACAACGAACTTTCATCAATCTCAAAAAAACCAACAATGGCATGCATACCAAACAAAAATAAAGCAAGGTGTACAATGCTAACTTTTTTCTCTTTAGGGATAAAAATCTCGGCTATAACAAGGAGCAGGATAATTACCAGTAAAGCAATTTCTTGTCTCATTAATAAAAAGCTGCTAAAATTCATTTTTGGTTATTTATTATTCAGATTATAAAACTCCTTTTAAAAATGGATCCAGACTTTTGAGGATCAATTCACTTAACCACAATGGTGCAACACCAATTGCTATTATGGGTAATAGGAGTAATAAAATACCTAGTTTTTCATACCATCGTACTCTTTCAAGATTAAGGTAGGCCTCATTATTTACAGGACCCATCAACATAATACCCACAACACGCAATATATATACAGCTGTTACAACAATGGCCGAGACTGCAATCACGGTTCCAATTCTATAAAAGATGTTATCATTTTCAAACGCACCCACAAAAATGTTCATTTCAGCCACAAAGCCACTAAAACCAGGTAATCCCAATGAAGCAAGACCTGCAATAACATAGACTGCAGAAATAAAAGGTATTACTTTGAGTAAGCCTCCAAGTTTGGTAACATCACGAGTGTGTGTCCTCCCATAGATCATGCCTATTAAAGCAAAGAAAAGTGCTGTCATAAAACCATGCGAGAGCGATTGCAGAATAGCCCCATTCCAGGCTGTTTTATTCAACATAAGTAATGCAAAAAGCACTAAGCCCAAATGACTCACCGAAGAATAGGCATTGATATACTTTAAATCTGTTTGTTTAATAGCTGCAAATGCTCCATAGATGACCCCAAAAGCAGACAGAATAATAAAAAACCAGGACCAGTGTAATGCTCCTTCTGGTAATAAATAGATAGCTACTCTAAACACACCATAGCCACCCAGTTTCATTAATACCCCGGCGTGCAACATGGAAACAGCCGTAGGGGCTGAAGCATGACCATCCGGAGACCAGGTATGAAAAGGAAATAAAGCCCCAATGACGGCAAAACCTATAAAGGTTATAGGAAAGAACAATCTTTGTACTTCAAAAGGAATGTTCACTTTAGCTATTTCAAGGATGTCAAATGTTAATGCACCGCCGTCTGCATCAGAGTTAAAGTAAATGCCTAATATCCCAACCAGAAGAACAGCTGAGGCGCCCATAAGCATCAGGGTTAATTTCATTGCAGAAAATTCTCTTGGGCCGGTACCCCAAATACCTATCAATAAATACATTGGGATAACCGCGATCTCGAAGAATACAAACATTGTAAAGAGGTCAATAGAAATAAAGAAGCCATATACACCAATAGAAAGTACAATTAGTGAAATGAAAAACTCCTTAGGTAAATCTTCCATTTTCCATGAAATAAAGACTCCTGCCAGCACAACAATGGCCGTCAATACTAAGAGAGCCACAGAAATACCATCAACCCCAATATTGTAATGAATATTAAAGTTTTTAAACCAAACAACATCTTTAATAAAAACCATGATGGCGTCATTGGTCTTTATCTCTTTGAGGTACGCAAAAATTAAATTAATTGCCATTCCCAGCTGCACAAGACTACCCGCCAATGCAACCAATCTGGCTTGTTTTAGATTTTTGGTAAAAACCAATACCAGGACCGTTAATACCGGTAGGACAATAAAAAGGGATAAAATATCCATATTATATATTTAATTCAGCCATAAATAGATACAAATAATAGCGAGCACCACTGCTCCTGCAATAAATGCCAAGGCATAATCCTGAACTTTACCGGACTGCATACCTTTAATTTTTTCCGACGTATTAACGGTTTGATTTCCAATGCCAACCATCGTCCCATCCACGTATTTTTTATCAAATATTGCTGCAGTCCTGGCGAAAACATTAAACAATATTTTTTTGGTTACGAAAAGGTATAATTCATCGAAATAAAATTTATGATAGGCCCAGGTGTAGAATGCTCCGAATCTGCTGGCAAATTTATCTGCGAGTTCGTTTTCTTTTTTATAGAAGATCCAGGAAAGACCAATTCCAAGTAACCCGGCAAAAACTGCAATTGCGGCTAATGGATAATTCATATGAGTTTCAAACCCTGCTTTATCCGGACTTATAAATTCACTAAATGGTATAAACCCACCAACTATACTTAAAAATGCCAAAATCAAAAGTGGCGCAGTCATAGATCCGGGGGATTCATGGGGTTTATCCTTATAATTACTTTCTTTGCCCCAAAATATTCCAAAGTAAATTCTAAAAATATAAAAGGCCGTAAGTCCTGCAACGAATAAACCAATTACATATAGGAACAGACTATGTTCAAAGGCCGCGACAAGAATTTCATCCTTACTCCAAAATCCGGCTAAGGGAGGTACACCGGCGATCGCAAGTGCGGCTATTAAAAATGTAATATTGGTAATGGGCATATGTTTACGCAATCCACCCATGTCTTTCAGGAAATTACTGTGAATAGCATGAATTACTGAACCGGCGCATAAAAACAATAATGCCTTAAACATGGCATGTGTAAACAGATGAAACATAGATGACATAAAACCCAGGCCTTCATGGCCTTCATATCCTGAAACACCAAGAGCAAGCATCATATAGCCTAATTGAGACATAGTTGAAAAGGCTAATACTCTTTTGATGTCTGTTTGAGTAATGGCAATTACTGCAGCAAAAAGAGCAGTAAATGCCCCCACAAAAGCAACAATATTTAAGGCAAAGCCATCTTCTATGAAATAGTACATTGGGAATAAGCGAGCTACAAGGTAAACACCTGCGACTACCATGGTGGCAGCATGTATTAATGCTGAAACCGGGGTAGGTCCTTCCATAGCATCCGGCAACCAAATATGTAATGGGAACATGGCCGATTTTCCCGCCCCTCCAATGAAGACTAATATTAGTGCCCAGGTTAGCGCAGATAGTCCCATAAAGGACGTAGACGCCCAATTTAATATGCTTGTTCCCTCAGGGTTATTCAATGTTTCAAAATCATATGTACCTGTGTAATATCCTATTATAAGAATACCAATAAGAAAACCCAGATCTGCAAAACGAGTAACAATGAAGGCTTTTTTGGCAGCAGCAACAGCAGATTCTTTTGTATAATAATAACCTATTAGCAAATAGGAGGAGACCCCAACCAATTCCCAGAAAATATAAATCTGGAATAAATTGGTTGCTAATACTAAACCATACATGGAAAATGTGAAAAGTGACAGAAAAGCAAAATATTTGGTGTATCCCGGATCACCCTTCATATATCCCCGGCTATAAATATGAACCATTAAAGATATAACAGAGACTACTATAAGCATCATTATAGCAATAGGGTCTATAAGGATTCCCATATCAATTCGCAGGCTATCTGTAAAGTTCATCCAAACTGTTTTTTCAACAATAGTCTGATAAACTCCCTCGGTTTTACCGATTACTATAAAGTACGTATAAGCTGCATAAAATGCCAGGCTGGAAGAGATGAGCAAACCAAAAACACCTATATATCCTGAGATAGCAGGTTTGATTTTTTTATAAAAAAGTCCAAGGACCAAAAATACTACCAGAGGAATTAAGGGAATTAAAATGATGAGATTCAGATTCATACCAGGTTGTATTAGTATTTCATAGTTTCAATATCCTTGACTTCCACTGAACTGATTTGCCTGTACAGATTAATAATAATTGAAACTGCAAGAGCTGTTTCTGCAGCTGCAACGGCAATAATAAAAATTGAAAAATAAACCCCCTGAAGGGCTTCAGGAAACAAATATTTATTGATGATCACAAAATTTACTACTGAAGCATTCAGAATTAATTCAACAGAAATTAAAATTGAGATCAGATTAGTTCTTGTTATGAAACCATATACACCTATAAAAAATAATATTGAAGTAACGGTTAGAATTTCATATATGCTTATTCCTGGTATCATTGTGATTGGTTATTGTTCTCGGTTAATTTTTTTCCTTTGGCAATTACTATGGCTCCTATCATTGCCGCTAACAGGAGTACACTAATTACTTCGAATGGTAGAATAAAGCCACCGGATCCATAGCTTAGTAATCCGGCACCTATATCTGCAGTGCTGGTGGTTAAAGAGTTATTGATTACCTTAAAATCATAGGAGTAAATTACTGTTAAAAAAACGCCCAATCCTACTAAACAAGCTAAGGCTGTCACTATCTTTTTAGATGCCTTGGCCATTTCTAACTCCATTTCAATATGATGTACCAATAACACTGAAAATATGATAAGTACAACAATTCCACCGGCGTAAACTGTGAGTTGAATAGCAGCAAGAAAATTATAATCTACCAAAAAGAATATCCCGGCTATACTGATTAAAACAAAAGAAAGATAAACCACGGAACGAAGCATTTTTCTACTTGTTACAGAAGCTATCCCAAATGCGATGATTACTGCTGCCAGGCAATAAAAAATAATTCTCTCCATACTTAATCTTCTACACCGGCCTGTAATTTGGATCCCGGTTCGTTTAAAACTCTAGTTAAGGCAGTTCTGTCGTAAACAGAATTTTCAAAATTCTGACCCCATTTAATAGCATCTGTAGGGCAGACATCTATACAAAGTCCGCACATGGTACACATACTCAAATGATATACGAACTTGTCTATTTTTTTCTTCTTTTTACCTGTATTTTCGTCAATGCCTCTATCCCAAATTATCTCAATGGTACCATTTGGGCATGCGATTTCACATTTTTGACAGCCCGTACATCGATGTTCATTATTTTCATTATGAGGCATGATAACCTCGCCGCGAAAACGATCAAACATTTTGAGTGTTTCTCTATTATCCGGATACTGTTGTGTAATTGCGCCTTTCTTTGAGGTTACAAAATACTTTCCCGTAACACTCATTCCGGTAAGCAAGGTTTTTATTCCTTTATAGATATCTGAAAAATAACTCATAATATTAAAAACTAATGGTTAAATTATGCCAAACCAGTAAGGCCATTATTACAATATTTGCCAGGTTTAAGGGTAATAGATACTTCCATTCTAATGTAAGCAGTTGATCTACTCTTAGCCTGGGGAACGTCCACCTAAACCACATCATTAAAAAAACCAGTATTAGAGCTTTTAGCAAAAACCAAAATACGCCCAATACCGGGATAGATTCTGTTATTCCAAAAGGAGATAACCAGGCACCGAAAAAAACGGTGGTGGCAATGGCTGCAATAATGAACATATTAATAAATTCGGCTAAAAAGAAATAGGCAAATTTCATTCCTGAGTACTCTGTATGGAAGCCGGCTCCAAGTTCTGATTCGGCTTCTACCATATCAAAAGGAGCCCTATTTGTTTCAGCAGTGCCTGCAATCATATATATCA
The DNA here is from genome assembly GCF_947258525.1 of uncultured Eudoraea sp. Classification (GTDB taxonomy): domain Bacteria; phylum Bacteroidota; class Bacteroidia; order Flavobacteriales; family Flavobacteriaceae; genus Eudoraea. The sequence continues at coordinate 8,078 of NZ_CAMYIP010000060.1, read as the reverse complement.
TAAAGGCTATAATTGCAGGGATATGCCCCTGAACAATTAGCCAACCTGATTTTTGGACTTCCACAATCTCGGAAAGTTGCAAGCTTCCTGTTATTAAAACCATAGTAAGCAGTGACAAGCCAATTGAAAGTTCATAGCTGATGGTTTGCACCCCACTTCGCATTGCACCTATCATTGCAAATTTATTGTTAGAACTCCATCCACCTAATAAAATTCCAATAACTCCTATAGATGAAACTGCAATCAAAAAAAAGATTCCAATATTAATGTCGAATGCCTGGAATTCTTGTGTAAACGGAAAGACACTCAGTGCCATTAAGGAAGAAATGATTACAAAATACGGTGCTAAATTATATAAGAATTTATCTGCCTTATCCGTACCTGTTAACTCTTTTGAAAGTAGCTTTATAGCATCGGCCATTGTCTGTAATAAACCCTGGAAACCAACACGATTAGGTCCTATTCTTAATTGAAACCAGGCGGCGACACGTCTTTCGAGTAATACAAGAAATAAACCGGCAACAGCAAAAATTCCCAGATAAACAAGCGCAATTAATACCATCTCAGCATACATTGCTGCCGTCTCTGGCATAATGCTATAGAGCCAATCATGTATAGTTTTTGTGATACTTAAAGCAATATTCATATCATAATTTTATCTATCTATATCGGGTATTACTAGATCAAGCGTTGCCATTGTAGCAACCAGGTCACCTATTTTACCTCCAACTGCAATATGATTAAGCAACGAAAGGTTTGAAAATCCTGGGGATCTGAATTTAAGCCGATATGGACTTTTTAATCCAGTACTTATTATATAGACTCCTAATTCTCCTCGTGCTGTTTCAACTTTCTGGAAATATTCCCCTTTTGGTAATTTTATTACCGCCTTTGTGGGCACTCTGTATTCCCCTTCAGGGATGTTGTCTATTAATTGCTCCACAATTGACAAGGATTCCCACATCTCCTGAATCCTTACCAAATAGCGGGCATAAGTATCTCCCTCTGTTCTCAGCGCTTCCTTAAAAGTGACTTTATCCAGAGCACTGTAAGGATGGTGTTTTCTAACATCACACGAATAACCCGAAGCCCGGCCCACAGGGCCGGAAGCCCCGTATGATATGGCATCTTCTTTACTAAGGATACCTACGCCTTTAGTTCTTTTTTGAAAAATGACATTATCTGTTAACAGACGATCATATTCCGGAAGTTTGGTTTTAAAATGCGCTATAAATTCTTTTACGCGTTTTACAAAATTTGGATGAATATCAAACATTAGCCCTCCCGGGACATTATAATTCATCGTCAGGCGTGCTCCACAGGTTTCTTCAAATATATCATTGAGGAGTTCCCTGTCTCTAAAGCCGTAAAAATAGGTAGTTAAAGCACCAACGTCCATTCCCATAACCCCCCACCATAAGCAATGTGAGGATATCCTGGTAAGTTCTCCAATAATAGTTCTGATTACTTTAACCCGCTCAGGAATTTCGAGTTGTAAGGCGTTTTCCACCGTAAGGCAAACGGCTTCATTATTGATGTTAGCCGACAAATAATCCATCCTATCTGTTAAGTGAACTATTTGCTGATAACTATCGCGTTCACACATTTTTTCAATAGAACGATGAATATAACCCAGATCCGGTTCAACTTTTTTTATAATTTCACCATCTATTGTAAGCAAAAGTCTTAGAACACCATGTGTCGCAGGGTGCTGCGGTCCCATGTTTATGAAGTATTCTTCAGATTTAAAGTTACTATTCAGGGTGACTGTCTCCATGCTTGATTATTTGATAATCATATTAATATTGTCTTCATAATCTTTTCGCAAAGGGAAACCATCCCAATCATCTGTTAAGAAAAGGCGCTTTAGGTTGGGATGGTTATTAAATTTTATTCCGAAAAAATCATATACCTCACGTTCGTGAAACTCAGCAGTTGCCCAAATATCATAGACAGAGTCTACAACCGGATTTTCTCTTTCTGCTGTTTGTGTTTTTACCACAAGGCTGTGTCTGAAATTTGTAGATTCCAAATGGTAAACAACACCCAGTTCTTCACCCCAATCCACACCAGTTAAGCAAAACAAATAATCAAAACTGGTCTGATCATCATGTTTTAATTTGAACATTACAGCATGCAATTCTTCTATTGGAACTGTTACATTCAGGTATTGGGAACCTTCTTCATTAAATTCAAGATTTGGGCTCCAACTACCAATTAATTCCTGTAAGCTTTCGTTAGTCATCTATTCTATTTATAAACCTTCATCAAACCCTTCAATAGGATTCTTTTTATGTTTCATATTTTCTGTCCTTATTTTGTCCTGCAGCATAAGCATGCCTTCCAACAGTGCTTCAGGTCTGGGAGGACACCCGGGGACATATACATCAACAGGAATAACATGGTCTGCTCCTTTTACAACTGAATAAGTATTGTAGAAAAATGGACCTCCGGAAATAGCGCAGGCCCCCATGGCAATGACATATCTTGGCTCAGCCATCTGATCATATAAGCGTCGGAGTACCGGTGCCATTTTGTTTACTATTGTCCCTGCTATTATTATCAAATCGGCTTGTCTGGGTGAAGGTCTGGCTACTTCAAATCCAAACCTGGAATAATCATGGCGTGCCGCACCAGTCTGCATCATTTCAATGGCACAACAACTCGTTCCAAAATATAGGGACCACAGAGAATTAGATCTACCCCAGTTTATTATTTTATCTAATGATGTAACGATAACATTGGCACCGTTACCTGCCGGGATTACTTTACCGGGAAAGTCTTCAGGAACTTTACCAGGTTGACCCATTGGTCCGTTTTCTTGATCTATTCCCATCTTAATGCTCCTTTTTTCCATGCGTACAGCAGGCCTAAACCTAAAATGACAAGGAAGATTAGTATTTCAATAAATGCAATTGCTCCAATATCTTTAAACACTACAGACCAAGGCACCAAAAAGGCAACTTCAACGTCAAAAATCAAAAATAAAATAGCAAATAAATAGTATCCTACCTTAAACTGAACCCAGGTTGGCCCAATAGTAGTCATTCCACTCTCGTAAGGTTCTCTTTTCTGAGGATTATCTGACTTGTGTGAAATTAGATTGGATAAAAAATTTGCCCCAGCAACCAGGACAATTCCGGCAAGAAAAAATACAATGATGGCTTCAGAACCCATACGCTACTTTATATTATTTAACTTCATAAGTTTCCCCGGAAAAGAACAGATCATCCGTTTTGGTAAAACTGGAACCGGCTTTAACCTCGGCCGTCAATTGATCAACCCGTTCTTCGAAAGTAACATCTGGAAAACTTCTGATGATACCTGTAACCAATGGATATTCTGACCTTACCAACATTTGATGTAAGGTTGGGTCTTGTTCCTCCGCATCATGAACCAGCAAATCTGCCTCGGTAATTCCATTTTCTCCCAAGGTTACTACTTCTAATTTTAATCCGTTTAAAACCAAGCCTTTATCCTTTTCTTTCCCAAATATCATAGGTTTTCCGTGTTCAACAAATAATTGTTTGTCTTCTCGCACAGCCTTATCTGTATATTTTGAGAAACATCCATCATTAAAAATCGGACAATTTTGAAGAACTTCGATTAAAGATGTGCCCTTAAATTTTTCAGATTTAATAAAAATGTCTGTCATTTCTTTTGGGGTGTTTCCACCAATTCTTGCAAAAAATCGAGCTTGAGCACCAATGGCCAACTCGCCAGGTAAAAATGGTGGTTGCGTATTGCCATAAGGAGAAGATTTAGTCTTTTGACCAACCAATGAAGTTGGGGAAAATTGTCCTTTGGTTAATCCGTAGATTTCATTATTGAACAAAACAATATTCAAATCAAGATTTCGTCTTAAAACATGAATAAAATGATTGCCTCCTATTGCCATTGAATCGCCATCACCGGTTATGATCCATACACTGAGATCAGGGTTGGCAAGTTTTACACCAGAAGCTATTGCCGGGGCCCTTCCATGTATGCTGTGCATGCCATAGGTGTCCATATAATATGGAAAACGGGAAGAACATCCTATTCCGGAAATAAATACTACATCTTCTTTTTTAAGTCCCATTTCGGGAAGTGCTTTTTGCATGGAACGGAGAATAACGTAGTCATCACAACCCGGGCACCACCTTACTTCCTGATCACTGGCAAAATCTTTAAATGTATATTTCTTAGTTGCTGTTGTCTCCATTTCTATTTCATTATTTTTTTAAACTCTTCTATAAGTTCGCTATTGCCAAAAGGCAATCCTTGTACCTTGTTATACTGTAAAAAGTCAAAGCCATGAAAATTTGCTCGTAAAACCGATGCAAACTGCCCTGTATTTAGTTCACATACTACAATTCGCTTAAACCTTTTTAAAACCTCTTCTGTGTTCTTTGGTAAAGGATTTATATAGTTAAAATGTGCGAGTCCAACAGATGAATAGCCATCATTCCTTATTTCTTTTACGGAAGAATAAAGGGAGCCATAGGTGCCTCCCCATCCAATTACCAGTAAATCACCTTCATCGGCGAATGCTGTTTTAAGCTCTGGAATATAATTTTCTACTCTTTTAACTTTTTCGGCCCTCACATTGGTCATATGTTCATGATTTTCAGGATCATAAGAAACCTGCCCGGTCACTTTATCTTTTTCAAGGCCTCCTACCCGGTGTTCTAATCCAAATGTTCCGGGAATTGCCCAGTCACGTGCCAGAGATTCTCTATCCCTGTCATAAGGATTCCAAGTTTCTTTCGCTTCTTTAATAAGTCTGGTTTTTATTTCTGGCATTTCAGATACAGTTTGTATTTTCCATGGGGCAGAACCATTCGCAATATAGCCGTCTGTAAGTAATATTACCGGAGTCATGTGTTCAATAGCCAGTTTTGCAGCTTCATAGGCATAGTTAAAACAATTAGATGGTGTACTGGCGGCCAAAATAATTACAGGACTTTCACCATTTCTGCCATATAGCGCCTGAAGTAAATCTGACTGTTCTGTTTTAGTAGGTAAACCTGTAGACGGGCCACCTCTTTGAACATCAACAACTACGAGTGGCAATTCTAGTATCATAGCAAGACCTAAGGCTTCTCCTTTTAAAGCCAAACCGGGTCCTGAAGTTGTAGTGATAGCTAAATCACCGGCAAAGGCGGCACCAATTGCGGAGGTGATGCCGGCTATTTCATCTTCAGCTTGTAAAGCCTTTACACCAAAGTGTTTGTGTTTAACCAGTTCATGGAGAATATCTGAGGCCGGTGTAATAGGATATGAACCCAAAAATAGCTCCAGACCTGATTTTTCTGCGGCCGCAAGAAACCCCCAGGCAGTTGCCGTATTACCCATGACTATTCTGTAAGTACCCGGGGCCATTTTAGCCGGAGCAACCGTATAAGAGTTAGGAATTAATTCTAAGGTTTCTGCAAAATAAAAACCCGCATTTAAAACCTTTGTGTTCGCTTCAATTAATTCTGGTTTTGTCTTAAATTTTTTATTGAAAAAATCTATTGTATGTTCTGTAGATCGGTTATACATCCAATATACCATGCCCAGTGCAAACATATTTTTGCTTCTGGTGATACTTTTATTATCCAAACCTTCAACCTCTTTTAATGCTTCTTTGGTAAGTGAAGTCATCCTAACTTCTATCACATGATAGTTTTCCAAACTACCATCTTCTAAAGGATTAGACTCGTATTGTGCTTTTTCCAAATTCTTTTTGGTAAAAGCATCGGTATCTACAATTACCGAGTGGCCCGGTTTTAATGCATGCAAATTAGTCTTAAGCCCTGCAGGATTCATGGCAACCAAAAGGTCTACATTTTCACCGGGAGTACTTACCTCTACGCTGCCAATATGCACCTGGAAGCCAGATACGCCATATAGGCTTCCCTGCGGGGCCCTGATTTCTGCAGGGTAATTAGGAAATGTGGCAACATCGTTACCAAACATAGCAGAGGTGTCCGAAAATTGTGTTCCGGTTAGTTGCATACCATCCCCTGAATCACCCACAAACCTTACTATCACCGCTTCCAGTGTTTCTTTAGGTTGTTTTGTTTTTGTAGCAATCATCGATACGTGTTTATTTTTTACTTATTTTTATATTAAATGTCGTTTGATAAAAATATTGTTGCCAAATATAAATTGGAGGTTTAAAAAGAAATATGACTTTTATCATTAGATAGATATTTGTAGTACATTAAATTTACGGACAATTATTTCAAAAACATATTATTATGGCTATTATCATAACAGATGAATGCATTAACTGTGATGCTTGCGTTTCAGAATGCCCGAATAATGCAATATATGAACCAGATCAGGGTTGATGCCGATGCGGAAAATGAACCAGTTTCAGACGAGTTCTATTTTATAGTTACCGATAAATGTACAGAATGCAAAGGTTTTCATGATGAACCTCAATGCGCTGCTGTTTGTCCGGTAGATTGTTGTGTACCCGATGAGGATCACGTTGAAACTGAGGAAGAATTATTGGCTAAAAAGGTTTGGATGCACGGCGAATAAACTTATAGTTACATAAATGATTAAAAATACGCCCGGTTTTAAACTGAATCGGGCGTATTTACATATGGTTTTGCATATCATTTTAAATAGCTCAGGTACTTTCTATTGAGATAGGGTATATTCTAATCTGCTTCATGTTGGAGTTGAATACCTGACATTTGTCATAGTATGACTGCGGTAATGGCTCTAAATTTATCGAAAATTAAGAATTTATATACTTGCAGTTCTTGGAATAAGAAGTCTTTTAATAGCCCTTATTAGTTATAAACTGCCAGTTTCTTTAATAATAAAATAGTCATGAAGAAAAAATTTCCAAAGCTGATTTGCGATGCAAATGAGGCTGTAGCACGAATTGCTCACAAAACGAATGAAGTATGTGCAATTTACCCCATAACTCCTGCCTCACCGATGGGAGAACATGTAGATGTCTATAGTTCTCAAGGGCAAAAGAATATTTGGGGTAATATACCCCGTATAGTTGAAATGCAGAGCGAAGGTGGTGCATCAGGAGCTGTACATGGTGCCTTACAGGCGGGGGCGCTAACTACAACCTTTACTGCTTCACAGGGCTTGCTTCTCATGATCCCTAATATGTATAAAATTGCCGGGGAATTATTACCTTCTGTGATACATGTGGCCGCTAGAACAGTCGCAACTCATGCACTATCCATTTTTGGAGATCACTCAGATGTGATGGCAACAAGACAAACAGGTTTCTCTATGCTGTTTGGCGGGTCTGTTCAGGAAGCAATGGACTTTGCATTAATTTCTCAGGTGGCTGCTTTACGCACGAGAGTTCCTTTTTTGAATGTATTTGATGGTTTTAGGACTTCACATGAAATCTCTAAGATTGATGCAATTCCGGATGATATCATTGAAGCAATGATGCCTGAGGATAAGATCATGGAACATAAAAAGAGATCCTTAGATCCGGATCATCCTGTTATAAGAGGAACATCTCAGAATCCTGATGTTTTTTTCCAGGCTAGAGAAGCATCAAATCCTTTCTATGAGAAAGTGCCTGGCGTTGTACAGGAAGTAATGGATGATTTTTATAAACATACTGGCAGAAGATATAGCCTGTTTTATTATTTAGGGCATCCTGAGGCCGAGCGTGTTATCGTAATTATGGGATCTGGTCAAGGTGCAGTTCGGGAAGCCGTTGAAGCCATGGTAAATAATGATGAGAAAGTTGGGGTGGTATTTGTTCGCTTATACAGACCATTTTCTGTTTCTCATTTTATAGATAGTCTACCTAATTCCGTAAAGAAAATTGCAGTTTTAGACAGGACTAAAGAACCGGGAAGTACAGGGGAACCTTTGTATCAGGATGTAATAACCTCCCTTGCAGAGAGCGATAGAACTATAGCTGTTGTTGGCGGCAGATATGGGTTGTCATCTAAGGAGTTCACACCTCAGATGGTCAGCGGGGTATTTAATGAACTCACCAAGGAGAAACCGAAAAATCATTTTACTGTAGGTATTAATGACGATATATCTCATACAAGCCTGGATTCTGATCCTGATTTTAAAGTAAGAAGTACAACAATAAATTGTATGTT
>NZ_CAMYIP010000059.1 GCF_947258525.1 uncultured Eudoraea sp. | reverse complement strand
TTGCAAACATCAGATACTTTGGAAACCAGGATATTCCCTTTTTTAATTTCATTATCACAAGCTACTATAGCGCCTTCGACAATACAAATTCCAATTTCTCCATATAATTCGTTTGATGTATCAAGAACATAATCTTCAATGGTCTTAATTTCTAACATAAATAAAGAGGAATGAACAGGCACAGGAGATCTTCTGCCATATCCATTGCCTGCTATTAATTTAAAAGTTGTACTACCATCATGCCATTTGGGAAGTTCATCAGCATTGAAATGATAAAACTCCGGATCCATATTCTCTAAATGCTTTGGTAAGGCTACCCAAATCTGGTATCCATGGGCAACTAAACTACTTCCATCGCGAAGATCAGGAGGGGTACGTTCTGTATGGGATACTCCTTTACCGGATATCATCCAATTTACAGATCCGGGCGTAATCCTTTGTTTTGTACCTAAACTATCTTCGTGCATAATTTCTCCTTCCAACATAAATGTCAAAGTAGCCAGTCCGATATGGGGATGTTGATCAACATCCAAATATTTATCAGGGCCCAAATTAGTAGGCCCCATATGATCAATAAAAATAAAAGGGCCAATCATTCTTTTTTTACGAAACGGTATAAGTCTGCCTACCAGAAAGTCGCCGATATCCCTGCTCCTTTCGGCTATAATCAATCCTATATTAGACATTTAATCATATTTAAATTTCACAATGAACATGTTATTCCAAGAAGTTAAGTTAATAAAATTCAATCAATGAATTTAGAAGTCGATGATTGGGCTAAATATAAGGTGGATAAAACATTTTGGACTTCATTTAATGGTCAGATATCAGGAATTGCTCATTTTACCACAAGTTTGGGATGGCTCACAACAATAATTATATTTTAAGTGAGCTTGATTGTAAGTTTACAGTGTAAATAATAAGAAGTTAATTTTTTCATTTTCATATAGTGTTCTCGTAAAAGAGTCCTGATCGTAAAGACAGGGCTCTTTTTAGTTTTAAAAACTTTCAACACTATTACTTTTAATCGATATTGATAGACCTATGGCCAGGATAGTGTATTTTTCGGAATATACGATTAAGGCTAGATGTTAACTGACCTAGTCTTATTAAGGAATCCATTTATCTTTGCCAAAATCGGGTTTTCTCTTTTCCAAAAAGGCGTTTCTGCCTTCTTTTGCCTCTTCGGTCATGTAAGCCAGTCTGGTAGCCTCGCCGGCAAAGACCTGTTGACCCACCATTCCGTCATCTGTCAGGTTCATGGCAAATTTCAACATTTTAATTGATGTAGGTGACTTTGCCAATATTTCCTGAGCCCATTCATATGCGGTTTCCTCCAATTCTTCATGCGGAACAACGGCATTTACCATCCCCATTTCATAAGCAGCCTGTGCTGTATAACTTCTTCCTAAAAAGAATATTTCCCGAGCTTTTTTCTGACCAACCATTTTTGCCAGATAAGCGGAGCCATATCCACCATCAAAACTGGTAACATCCGCATCCGTTTGTTTAAAAATAGCATGTTCTTTACTAGCCAGTGTGAGATCACATACCACATGAAGGCTATGCCCTCCTCCTACTGCCCATCCGGGAACAACCGCTATAACAACTTTTGGCATAAAGCGAATAAGACGTTGAACTTCCAGGATATTCAATCGGTGCATCCCGTCATCACCCACATAACCCTTATGTCCCCTTGATTTTTGATCTCCACCGCTACAAAATGCATATACTCCATCTTTAGAAGAGGGGCCTTCGGCAGAAAGTAATACGACCCCTATAGAAGTGTCTTCCTGTGCATCATAGAAAGCTTCGTATAACTCACTTGTGGTTTTCGGCCTGAACGCGTTGCGGACATCTGGTCTGTTGAAAGCAATACGAGCAACCCCATTGCTTTTTTTATACGTTATATCTTCAAAGGTTTTGACGGTTTTCCAGGTTATTCCCATTTTAAAATATTTTTATCAATTAAAGATAAGGCTTGTGATCTTATTGTGCTTTAAGCTATACCAGGTATTTATCCAATTATCATTGAGTTAAAATTAGTTCATTTTGTTCTTGGCTTCAATCCATTTCGATAAATATTTGGTGCTCTGCAAAGAACTGTGTGTTAGTATTCCACCAATAATATTAGCCGCTCTGTGTTGATTCAAATTAGTAGTTAACTCGAAAATTTTCCCAAAAAACTCTTCTTTTATCATTTCATTGCTGAAATGTTTGTTTATTATGTCTATTCCAAGGTTCTGAACTTTCTTCCAATTATCGTTATTCTGGTAGAGCTCAATAGCGAGATTTGAAAAACTAATAGCATCATCCCGAGTGCAAAGTTTTAATTCATCTGTATGGTCTATTCCTTCAATACCAACAGAGGTTGTAATAGCCGGAGTTCCGTTTCTAAAACCTTCTAAAAGTTTACCTTTAATTCCAGCACCAAAACGCAAGGGCACCAGATTAAGTTTTGCTTTAGACATTACAGAGGCAACATCTTTCGCCCACCCCTTTATCCTGAAACCTGTTTTTTCATTATCCATATTTAGAATACGTTCTGGCATATAAGGACCATAAATATGTAATTCTGATTCAGGCAGGGATTTCCTTATTATTGGCCAAATAGTTCTATTAAGCCATAAAATAGCATCTATATTTGGAGCATGTTTACCGTTTCCAATAAACACAAAGTGTTTCCTTTCTTCAAAAGGCAGCCAATTTTCAACAATATTTTCTGTTAGTTCTTCGTAAATAAATGGAAGATAGAAAAGTAAATTACTGTTTATTTTAACCTTTTCATGCAGCAGCTCGATTTCAAATTTGGAAATTATCACTGAAAGATCTGAACGAAAAAGGCTTGCCAGTTCTCTTTTTGTAATATCCAGACTTAACCAATCAGGAATACTAAATAGTTTTTGGTCCAAAAGCACTTTTTCTCTGTATGATCTGAGAGAATGAAGATCTTCAGTATCAAGTATGCGCAATGCTTCAGGCAGATTTTCTGCAACTCTCCAGCCAAATTGTTCTTCCATAATAAAACGGTCGAAAATCACAATAGACGGATCTAAGCTAAGAACAAAATCATCAAAACTCTGATCATTGAGCTTTATGGGTTGCTGATCAATTCCCATACCCGTGAGGTCTGCGGAATAATCGTTAAAAGCAGCTGTGCTGGCAAAAGTAATTTGAAAATTTTTTTCTAAAAACCAATGAATTAATTGCATCATTCTGATTCCTGCGGCGGTTGCTTTAGGTTCCGGCCAATTTAAACCCAGAATCAACACTTTATTTGATTTCATTGCTTATTGTAGAATTTACTAAGAATTACTGGCTATCTCGCAAATTAAAACATCGTAGAATAGTAAGGTTAGCTTGAGCTATAAGCAATCGCGAATCTTACATCCTTGATGCAAATTTTTGAGATATGTTTAAGCGTAATTTTCGTTCATAATCTTCTTCAAGCCACTCTTTGTAATTCTTAGTATTGTTCATAATACAATATGAATATTGCCTTACCCTGTATGCAATCTCTTCTTTGAGTTTCTTTGCCAGAATTCTTGCATCAAAAACATCTTCACTGTTTTCAACACATATTTTGGCATGTTGTTCAATACTGCGCTCTAGTACTGTTTTTGATTTCAGGCCCTGGGCAAAGACTTTTTTGTATTCAGCTTTGACATCAAATTCAATTTCTGTAGAATTTGCAAATTCAGCTTTTAGTTCCGGAGGCATCGTATAAACAAATTCACGTTCAATTGCCTCATCGTTCTTAATATTTTCAAGGAAAAAATCCGGAAAATGAAATATTTCCTGCCAGTCAAGGGGTGCATCCCACATGCCAAAACGCGATGCATTATTTCCCATATCCACTACGGTAAAATCCGTTTTATTTTTTAAAATACGGGATCCCCTTCCAATCATTTGAAAATATAGGGTCAATGATCTCGTAGCACGGTTTAAAATAATGGTCTCAACAGTAGGTTCATCAAATCCGGTTGTTAGAATACTCACTGAGGTTAGAATAGCATCTTTAGTCTCCTTAAACCATTCTAAAATTTGTTTTCGTTCTGCAGCCGTATTCTTGTTATCCAAATGCCTGATAGGATAACCGGCCTTCTTAAACGTTTCGTAAACGTACCGAGACGTATTTATACCGTTATTGAAAATCAACGTTTTGGTACCTTTAGCTATCTCCTCATAGGCATCTAATAATTTGGAAAGCATATTTTGATTACCGTATAACTCATCAGAAGATTTAACCGTATAATCCCCGTTAATACCAAGCTTTAAGGAACGTAAGCTAACATCATAACTATACATATTAGCCTTGGCAAGAAACTTTTTCTTAATAAGCGATTCAATAGATTCTCCAATGATGAGCTTGCTATAGTTATCTTTCATCGGAAGCTTAATGTTGGAACTAAGTGGTGTAGCCGTTACCCCTAAAATAATTGATTTTTCAAAATACTTAAATAGCTTTCTGAAAGAATTGTAGTGTGCTTCATCAATAATCACCAGACCTACATTGTTCAGCTCAATCATTTCCTCCTGAAGCCTGTTGTTTAAGGTTTCAACCATAGCCACAAAACACATATAATTATTTTGGTCTCGTAACTCCTTTACTTCACTATTAATAATCATGTTATTAACTCCAAAACCATGTAGCATCCTTGAAGTCTGAGTGCTTAATTCTATCCTATGGGTTAGAACTACAACCTTTTTTTGGGTTTTAGCAATAAATCTTTTGGCTATTTCAGAAAATACAACTGTCTTACCCCCACCTGTAGGTAGTTGATAAAGGAGATTTACGTCTTCAGGTGCATCTTCCAAAAAGGAAAATATGGTATTCAGATCCTGTAATTGGTAATCGTAAAGTTTTTTTTCTATTTGATCTGTTTGTATCTGCAAAAGCGAAAATTCATTGAAAGATTTAAGGAAAAACTATTCTTGAAGTTGTTGTCACTCCAATTTTACAAAATTATATGTTTTTTGTGCTTAAATGAAATTATAAAGCTGAAAACTGAAAATCAATACCCCTTTTCGCGGCTAACTTCATTCATTAGGGGCAATCCTTCTTTAAGCCTTCTGTAGTTTTCCAATAATTGCGGAATCACTGAATCAATATCTGAAACACTTGCCACATGCGGCGTAATATGGATTTTAGGATGATTCCAAAAGGGATGTTCAACTGGTAGTGGCTCCTGGTGAAAAACATCTAATCCTGCTCCGGCCAAATGGCCGTTGTTAAGGTATTCCAACAGGTCTTCATCTACCAAATGACCACCTCGTGCAACATTAATAACATAAGATTGTTTTGGTAATTCTTTAAATAATTCATTGTTTAATATTCCCGTGGTTTCCTTCGTTAGTGGTAACAGGCAAACAAGTATATTGCTTTGGGAAAGAAATGTGTTTTTTTGATTATTACCGGAGTAAATATCTACGCCGGGAATTACTTTTGGGGAATTTGCCCAACCAACAACTTTAAATCGGTTTTTAATAAGGTCTTCTGCCAATTTCTCACCTAAAGCTCCCATCCCCATTATTCCGACGGTAACATCTGATATCCTCTTATACTCCCGGGGAGCCCATATTTTATTTAATTGATCAGTCTTGTAGCTATTTAAATTTTTGAAAAAACCAAGTATTGAGGCTAATACAAATTCAGACATATCACTTGCCAGAACAGGATCTACCACACGGGTAATTGGTATGTGTTCAGGTACGGATTGGTCTTTAAAAATAAAATCGACACCTGCACCAAATGAAGCAATACATCTGAGATTAGGATATAGATTTAGAGATTCTGCAGGCTGTTTCCAAACGCAGGCCATCGTAATATCTTTTTTTGGATGTTCCTCCAAATAGGTGTAAATAGAAGTATCTGGAGCATTAGCAATCAATGCATTTTTCCACATATCTAATTTATTATCCTGTCTTATAACTACTATGGCCATTTTCCTTTAAAATTTTCTAAACATTCAAAACTGTATGGATTTGTTTTCTGGGCTTAATCAATTATATCAAGCGCCCTGGTAAAACCTTCGGAATACTCCCAATTTTGTTCCAATGTGGCATTATATACCTTTATAATACGATCTTTGAAGTCAGGCAGCATTCCATAAAAGGAAACATGTTGTATTAACTGCGTAAATGAATTTAACATGCTTTTATAGAATGTATCGGGTACATTCCGCTCTTTGGAAAATGATTGCGCCACTTCCAGGTTATAAAGCATAACATCTGCTATTAAATGTGGGGCCATGCCTAATTTCAAAAACTGTTTTATATATTTTTGAGCGACTGATCTTCTGGCCCTGGCTTTTTTCCTTTTTAGAGGGAAATACTCATTGGAGATTTTAATTTTTGCTTCCTGAACCCATTTATCTTCTCTGGGATTAAAAACAAAATCATAATACTGTTTAACAACAGGAAAACGGTCATATAAATCAACCATCTGCTCTTCCAATTCCTGCTTTTTAAGACTCGTCAAATACTTTTTAAGCGCTCTTTTACTCATTATATGGATCTAAAGATAGTATTGTTAGCTTAAATGTGAACATAAATTAAAACTAAAAAGTGTTCAAATATCATAAAAATAAGGCATTCAAGGAATGGAGGGAATTATCATAATTTATGTAAAACAATAATGGAATGAGTTTGGAAAAGACAGAATAAAACATTATACTGAGAAATTATAAACTAAAATTCAGGCAATATATATGAGGCAACTTAAGATTATCAAGCAGGTTACTAACAGAGAATCAAAATCATTAGATAAATACCTGCAGGATATCAGTAAAATTGAATTAATTACCGCAAATGAAGAGGTAGAATTAGCGCAAAAGATCAGAGCTGGTGACCAGGCTGCACTTGAAAAATTAACAAATGCCAATTTGAGATTTGTAGTCTCTGTGGCAAAACAATATCAAAACCAGGGATTAAAACTTCCAGATTTAATAAATGAAGGTAACGTGGGCCTCGTAAAGGCGGCCAAAAGATTTGACGAAACCAGAGGATTTAAATTTATTTCCTATGCGGTTTGGTGGATACGTCAATCTATTTTACAAGCATTAGCAGAACAATCCAGAGTTGTAAGATTACCCTTAAACAAGATAGGGTCTATAAACAAGATAAAGAAAACCTTCTCCTATTTAGAACAGGCACATGAAAGACCACCTTCTGCAGAGGAAATTGCACAGGAGCTGGAAATGAGTGTTAGCGAAGTAAAACAGTCTATTAAAAATTCGGGCAGACATGTTTCCATGGATGCGCCGCTAAAAGAAGGTGAAGATTCGAATTTATATGATGTTATGAGATCTGGGGAATCTCCACGTCCCGATAAGGACCTGATGCAGCAGTCGCTCAATACCGAAATAAACCGAGCCTTAGAAACCTTATCTCCTCGAGAAGCAGATGTTGTTAAACTTTATTACGGTATTGGTGACCAACAGTCAATGACACTTGCAGAGATTGGACAAACTTTTGATCTTACCAGAGAGCGAGTCAGACAAATACGGGAAAAAGCAATTCGTAAATTACGTCATAATTCCCGAAGCAAGCTACTTAAAACGTATTTAGGTTAAATACAAAAAAGCCCGGATTTTCCGGGCTTTATTTAACAATCTATAAAATAAAACACTTAAGAACAGCTTAGCTTGTGAATGTTGTAATCCATTAGAATTTCATTTAGATCTTCAATGAAATTAAGATATATAAATAGTCCAATTCGGCTAATTCGTTTAAACTTAAAATTTCATTCAAATCTTGGAGGAAATTTAAATACTCCTCCCCGTAGGTGTCGTATAACATGATAAGTTCGGGTTTTACATTATTGAGATTTGGGTATCAATAATCATGTAGTAAACATATATAATCTAAGTTGTGTGCCAAATTAAATGTGGTGAATCGGGTATATTTTGTTGTAAACTAACAAGTTTTATCGGTCAGGCACAGAATTAAAACTTTGTATGGTACCTGAATCCTGCAGAAATGGCCCAAAAGAATTTTCCCGGGTCAAAGACCAATTCCTGTCTGGTAACACCAAGGCTCGCCCTGTAACTGTTGGTTAAGCTTTTAGCCGTAAATTGATATTCAAAAAGAAGTTGCTGAGATTCTACAAAGAGCAATGTTTGTGCAATAATAATATCACTATCCGATATCAGTTGTTTAATTTCTGGTGAATAGCCCAAAATCAGGTTTACCCCAAAATAATTTTCGCGATCCTGATAATATTTTCTTGCTAACAGACTTCCTGATACACCTATAGGGCCATCAGATCTAGGGGTCAAGTATGGCCTCAAAGAAAAATAATAATTCCCACTATAAAGTCCGGCTGAACCGGTATATATTATGGCCCTGCTTGTTACAAAATCTAAATACCGTATTCCCGCTGATACTTCCAAGGCTTTTGGCAAATTAGCATATAACTCTGCCCCTGCCCTATGGTTAGGAAAAATCCTCTCATTAGAATACCCATAATTAGTATAAGCATAAAACGTTTTTGAAATTTTGGGATAGAAATCCATCTCATATTGTAAGCCATTGGTATTGAATCGGTTGCTGAAATTTACTCTGGGAATAATCCTGCCAATTTCAGTCTCACGAATATACTCTACACCGGAATAAATCATTGGATCATAAACGATATCAAATACATCTACCGAACTAATAATCCCTATCCTGTTCTTAAAAGATTTAGCCTCTGTTTCTTTTAATTCTTTTGTGGCACTCTTTTCGGAATTATTTTGTTGTCTGTATATCTCGTTTATTATTTCAGTGCGCAAAGCCTGTAAATCCGGATCAGCTTCTATAAAAATAAGTGATTTATTCGCCAGACCCAGGGCAATTGTATAATTCTCGGCATAAATTTCATTTCCCAACTGTATGTTTTGGCAAGAAGGTTTCTAACATCAGTATAATTAGGGTATCTAGAAAGAATTAACTGTAAAGTATCTCTGGCGATGCTATGTTGTCCATCAAAGGCAAGATCCCTGGCAATAAAGAAAGAAGTATCCGGATTACCCTGATATGCCAATTCCTGCGTTATTCCATTATGAAGGAAAAACACTAGAATTAAACTCAAAAATATGTTTCGATATAACATTGGTTATTTTTAGAAATTATACGTGTTTTATCAATTACTTATTAGACTTTGTTAGCAGTTTCCAATTCTTTTTTTTCCTCAATTCTCTTCAGTGAACGACTTATTTTATTTTGTAATTCTTTGTTCTGGATATTATTCCTTTCTATGATACGTTGCAGGGACAAAGCACTCTGGTTATTATCAGACCAGAAAAAGACATCTAATAAAGCGGCATAACCATCTGCATAAATTGGGTACTTTTGAATAGCCCCTTCCAGGATATCAATTGCGATATCATAACGCCCTTCCCAGGCATGAATTCTACCCATTAATATTTCAGTATCTGCATGACCGGGTACCTGAGATAAAATATACCCACTTAAAAGAAGGGCGCGTTTGGTATCTCCTTTAAAGGCTAATTCTCTTGCCGTGTCATAAGCATTATCATAATCAGAACCATTAAAAACACTGTTTATCCATACCATCTCTTGTTTAGAAGGGTCGCTTTTTAGTTGAGCAAATAAGGTTAATGAGGCAGGAATAATTTTATCATTGTTTATCACATATTTATTTACCGCTTTAAAATACTTATGATTCTCTTTTACCTTCTGTTTTACAAACGAGGCATCAGAATCTGTTAAATTCAATTCGCTATCAAGGTTATAGAGGTCACCTCCAGACAGAAAGTGACTGCCTTTTACGAAATCCTGAATATTACTGTTATGCCTCATAAGAGGGATCTTCTTTGTTGAATCAAATACTCCTTCATGGATAAGTCCTTTCCCAAGCCAGGCCACTTCTGTTGGTATTGTAACTTCATATCGGGATTCTAATAGCCCCAGGATTGATGGCACCACATCTAAATGCGAAGCCAAAGAAGTTATCTTACTTGGCTCTTTTAATAATGGGCTATATATAAGCAATGGAACCCTATATCTTCCTAAATTATCTTCCATTGGCAGATCTGTAAGATTATGACTGCCTGTAATTATAAAAATTGTATTAGCATAATCTGAATTTTTGGCATATGAAGAGAAAAAGGATTTTAATGCGCTATCGGCATATAAAATACTGGCAAATACCTCTTTATTC
Source organism: uncultured Eudoraea sp. (assembly GCF_947258525.1). Classification (GTDB taxonomy): domain Bacteria; phylum Bacteroidota; class Bacteroidia; order Flavobacteriales; family Flavobacteriaceae; genus Eudoraea. The sequence goes on along the minus strand of NZ_CAMYIP010000059.1, from coordinate 10,708 downwards.
TTTCTAACCAACTTTGAAGGCCTTGCCGCCATTTTTTCTTGAGACAGAATTTTATCTACTTGGAGTAAATAAGCTTCTTTTTGGGGTATAAGAAATGGCTTTTTAGAACTTAAAGTAAAAAAGACATCCAACCTTGGCTTATTGGAACTGAAGTGATCTTTTTGCCATTTTTTATAAAGCTCCTTATCCGGATACCCAAGGGATATTCCTGCAGCATCTTCTTCTTGTTTCTTATATGTCCTTCCAAACCCTTTATTGTCTAACAAAAAATCAACTCTTTCTTCATATAAAAATTTGTCTAAATGATTTAGTGCGCTGTTCCCACCGTAGTTAAAAGAAGTAGTATAGTTACTTTTTTTAAGGATTCCATAGATCGTTTGTCTGGCAGGAGAATCGGAAGAATTGGTAAAACCATTTTCTCCAAATGGTAAAGAACCTAATATACATGGTAGTGCGGCATAGCTTTCACCCGCATTACTCAAATAATTTGTCCAGTACAAAGATTTTTCCTGAAGGGAATCTAAAAAGGGTGTAAATCCCCGATAATTGGATCTATCACCAACAAAATCTGAACCCAGGCCTTCTACGACGATAAAAACCAAATTGGGCTTTTCATCCCCTAAATTAAAATAGGGCACAAGGCTTTTATCTGAAACGTAGGTATGCAATAAGGGGTATTCTTCTTCTCCTTCATATTTATTAAAATCAAATACATCATCAGCAATACTATATGCTAAATACTGTAATTTGTTTTCGTTTACAGGCTTCTTATCAGAGGTTAGAGTGGCCAGAAACAGACTAAATAGCACTATTGTAAACGGGTACATCCTGCTAATTGTGCCATAAATTTTAACCGTTACTTTGTAAAACAAGATAAATAACCCTGCCATACCTGGAATTAAAAGTAAAAGTGAGAACATCAATGCACTTAAAGTTGTTCTGCTGTTATAGACTTCAAGAAAGCCCGCACCCAATATCTCGTAGTTACTGATGTAGAATTCAATTAATAAGCCTTCAATGATTAAAATGCAAAAGAAAAGCAAAGCGGTAACTTTTAATCCCAAACCAGCTTTCTTACCTTCTATAAAATTAAAGACAAATGCAATAAAAAGTCCTATTAGGGATGTAAAACCTATATGATGGATGATTAAAAGCAAAAGGCTTTTAGTGAATATCCCATCAATAACCCCCGCAATATACAGGCGGATATTTTGATAAAAAGATAAAACCACAAGGCATAGGAAAAAGGCCATAATAAGACGTATAAAGTCTCTTAAGGTCATTCTTCTGTTATTACCAGATGTTTTACTTAGCTGTTGCATTTAATTATGTTTTAGCAAAACCTTTCCGTACCTGTGATCCCCAGCCGGCGTTTACTTTAAATAATTTCTTATAATTTCCTCTTATAGCCGACCAAACCACTATAGGGTGAAATATTATGGGTTCTATTATTGCACAAAACATAAGAATTAGTATATCTTTTGTCTTGGTGTATTGATTATAGGAATACACGTCCCAGAGAATGGCATAGAATGAGAACATTATGGAAAATGAATAAACGGTAAGTGTTATGGCCAGAAAAAAGTCAATATTCAAAATACCCATATAGTAAAATATGACTATTGAGAAAAAACCTATGAATTCCAGAATTGGAGCCAGCCATTCATAAAAAAACCAATATGGATAGCTAAGCATTCCCAGTCGGCCAAACTTAGGGTTAAAAAACATATCCTTATGCGTAAAAAGCGTTTCCAGGTTACCGCGTGCCCATCGATCTCGTTGATTCACCAAATTTTTCATGCTTTCCGGAACTTCTGTCCAACAAAGCGGATCCGGTATATATTCTACAGTATAAGGTAGATTGCGCTCGTGCATATAGCGCCTCATTCTAAATACAATCTCCATATCCTCGCCAACCGTATCAGTATCATATCCACCAACTTCCTTTGCAATTTCCCGATCGAAGAATCCGAATGCCCCAGAAATAATAAGGAGACTATCTATGCGACCCCAAGCCATCCTTCCCAAAAGAAAAGATCGGGTATATTCTAATAACTGGAATCTTGCCAGCCAATTTTTTGGAAGCCTTATTTCTTCTAGTGTTCCCCCGGAAATTTTACTTGAATTCGCTACACGAATAACACCGCCAACAGCTATAACTCTTTTATGAGTCCTTTGATAAAAGGATTTCACAACATGTAATAAGGCATCAGGTTGTAAGAGGCAATCCACATCTATACAACCTACATATTTATTTTCTGAAAGGTGTATACCTGTGTTTAGTGCATCAGATTTCCCACCGTTTTCTTTATCAATTACCGTTAGCTTTGAAAAGGATCGCTGCCGAGATTTATAGACCCCGCGTATTGGTTTTGATTTCCATTCCGGATCTATTAAACGCTCTACTTTTTCCAGATCATAGGCATCTATCATTTTCTGTAACGTGTCATCCTTACTTCCGTCATTAACTACCATGACTTCATAATTCACATATTGTAACGAAAGTAAGGACCTGATATTTTCAACTATGGTCAACCCCTCATTATAAGCCGGAGCAATGATGGTAATACTTGGTGCCAGGGGTGAAGCCATAACCTTAGAAAGATCTACGAAGCTGTTTTTACGTTTGTAGTGGATAGAATTTTTTGTAGACAGGTACCCCATGAAACTAAACATGACGAACAGTATCCCGGTAAACACTAAAAAAACAATGTTTAAATAAGCTATGAATATGTTTAAAAATCCACTATCCATTCAACTTCCCTTTGAATTTTTCTGAAAATGAAATGATATTTCTAAGGAAAGGGCTCAATAGCTTCCGCTCCTTTTCATTCAGCTCATTATCATTATTATTATTAAGATTGTCTTCAATCTCTTCCAATGGTGTCTCTACAAGCTCAAAATCCGGCTGAAATAATTGAGTTTGGTTATTGCTGTCATCACTTGGCAAATGGCTTAGAAAGCAAAACTCCATCGACTTAAGACTATCTTCCTCTTTATCAAGTATACTTATCGGCACCCTGTCTGTATGGGTAACTGCCTCAGGTATTTCTTCAGCGGAATGTAGATCTTCAGCGTCCAACTCATTTATTTGTACCTGATCTTTTTTCTCCTCGGTTTCTATTTCCGGCGTTAAAAGAGACTGTAATTCTTTTAATACTTTTTCTGCTTTGGTACGTATCTTTTTATCAGGATCATTTAAAAGTGTTTTTAAAAAATAAACTTCTTTTTCATCCCCTACCGCTAATATTTCATCCATTAAGATGAGCTTGGACTCCTTATCACAGGTTCGAAACAATTCTTGAAAAATGCTAAATCCGCTATATTCCTTAAGGTTATTAGCATTTTCATTATCACTAGATGTATACTGAGAGCTATCATCCTGGGGAGTTTCACTTAAACTCTCGGAATATGTATTATTGTCAAATACCTCAGGTTCTTTTGAAAATGCCATCCAGTCTATTGAATTCTGAACCACGGCTTCAGAATTTGTCATAACCACTTCTTCAGCATTCACCTCGAGGGATAGAATTTCTTCTGCTGATATCTCAACCATGTTCTCAATATTTTCTTCGCCTTCAGCTTCAACCACTAATGGCAAAAATTCCAGTTCCGGAGTTTCGGCGTCCTTATTTATACTATCTTCTTCTTGTAATTTGATTTTGTTAAGAATTGCTTCTAATTCCTCTTTAAAACTTTCCTCTTGCAAGTTTCCCTTCGTTTCAACGTTGCGATTCTCCGTAATTTTAGCTGAAGTTGACTTTAGTTCATCTGCTTCAGATACAACAGGTAAGAAATCCAGGGGTAAATAGCTTACTTCTTCCTCCGCTTCATTATATTCTGACAGAATGTCTTCCAACTCTTCCGTAAAGCAGAGATCAAAAATTATTTCATCTTCAAATTCCGGATCCAAATGATCCTGATTGTCTAATGAATATTCTTTGTTTTCTGAAGCTGGCAAGCTATCGTCTGGTTGTAATTCGCTATTTTTCATAACTTCTGATAATTGAGTAGGATTGTCTTGTTCATTATTTTCAAAGTTTTCTACGGTAATATAGTTATCAATTCCTTCTGTTGGAACATAGGTGTCTGGTTCAATAACATTGATGGCACTTATGGCTTTACTTTTTACGAGGAAGTTTGATTCTCTTTTTACTATCGTTTCAAGAAATTCTATATCCTCCACTTTTCCCAGGGAAGAAATAGCGTCTAGAATCTGTACTTTAATATCCACACTACATCTTCTAAAAACAGTTTTTAGCATATTTAATGCCTCGAAAACGCCAAAATCCTTTATGCACTGAATAGCTTCCGATTTAATCTGGTCATTTTTATGCTTTAGTAATTCTATGAGTGCCTTGCTCGCATCATTTTGGTTATAATGCTTTATAAGTCGAAGTGCAAACAGTACCACATCCCTATTTGTGGAAGTGAGCCATGCTTTGAAACGTGGAGGTGAGAAGTCATCGAAATTCCTTAGCACATCGAGCAGTTTTAATTGCTGCCATTCTGAGATGCCGTATCTGGTTGTGTCCAAAAAATATGAAATGCCTTCATGTTTTAATGTTACCGTTGCTATTTGCGCTTGTTTTCGGACTACACCCCTTTTGTCGTTGATGAATTTCTTTATGAAGCCGTAGGCAGCTACTACTCTCATTTGGGTTAATTCAAGTATTCCCTTGGAAACCAGCTCCCAGCGCCAGCTTCTTAATTTTTTAAAGGCCTCTAAATGCAATCCAAGGTTCTGGTATAAACTAAAAATCCGATCGCGAGAATCTCCCGAGAGGTCTTTTTCAAGATCTAATAGAATCTCTGTAAGAACCAACCTGTTAAAAGGTGATTTGAGTAATTCACGAATTTCAATTTTTAAATTGATGTATTCGAAGTTTTCCTCCTTGCTTGCATCGGTCTCATAAAAAAGGAAATTGCTGACGATGGGTGCCAGAATCTTTTTTTGACCGGCTACTTTAGAAGCTTTATTGGAAAGACGGTTTCTGAATATAAAAACACCAAATAGGAAGAAGATCCCTAGTCCGGAAAACACTATTGTTAAATCCCACAAAAGATCCGTAGGGATCTTTGGTGCACTAATCAGCGTAATGCTATAATATGTCTGTGAGATTAGATTCAAATATTATTGTTTGTTTAACTCCCTTCCTACCCTAACCAGAAGTTCTGAGGGACTCACCGGTTTGGATATAAAATCGTTTGCCCCCAATTCAAAAGCACTAAGAACATTTTCTTCATTGCCAGCCGAGGAAATTATGATTATGGGAATCTTCGAATTCAATTCATTCCTCACATAATCTATAAGTTCGATTCCAGAGAAATAAGGCATCATTATATCGCTGACAATAAGATCGGGAGTTGCCCCTTTGAGATATTCCTTAACATCCCTGCCATCTTGAGCCAAATGGACATTATAGCCGCCTTTTTGAAGTCTATAATCTAATAAAGATGCCAGCAATTCATCGTCCTCCGCTAAAAGTAGATTCTTCTTTACCATACTATTATTTTCTGTTTTTTTTCAATTGTGCTAATTCCGCATCAATCATGTTTTCTGTATTCGGGTATTCCTGTACAAATCTGTCAAACAGAAATTGCATATGTTTTTTGTCTTTAGTAGTTTTTGCAGTGGTATCTAGTTCCTCCACGATAGAAAAAAGTTCCATTGTCTTCATCATTTTTAAACCACATTTAATTTTGTGTGCTGCAAATGCAACCCCATCTGCATCCTCTTCCTGCAATTTCATTTTAACATTGCCGATGAATTCCAGGGCGTTCCTTTTATAAAGTCCAATCAGTTCTTCCAACATCTCCAATTCACCCATACAGTCCTCCAAAACAGCATTAAGGTCAAAGTCAGAAACAGTTTTGGCTTTATCAACTTCATTACCATCTGCTGTCTCGTTTATTTTAAAATTTGTTTGACGTTCATTCCTGTTCCTTATTAATTTAGACATCAGTTCTTCGGGGCTAAACGGCTTAAGAATAAAATCATTGATCCCTTTATTTTCACATTCATCCTTATCATTAATCGTAAAGTCTGCTGTGAGGGCTATTATAGGAATCTCTGCCACTTCTTTTTTTGAGCTTTCCCGTATTTTTTCTGTTACTTCAAACCCACTCATTATTGGCATTCTAAGATCCATAAGAACAATATCAATTGCTGTAGATTCAAGGATATTCAGACCATATATGGGATTTTCCGCGATATATGTTTTGCATCCCCATGAATTTAACCGACGCTCAATAAGTCGTTGATTCAGAGGGTTATCTTCAAATACAAGTATCCTCATTCCTTTTACCTGTTCCGAAGAAATTTCATTTGAATGAATTTTTTTTGTGGTAGCTGATGATCCTTTAGCATATGGGAGATTGAATTTAAAGGTAGTACCAACGCCGACGGTACTTTCCACTTTTATATCCCCTTCGAGTTTTTCAACAATTTGTTTTACAATGTTTAAGCCAAGGCCTGTACCACCATATTTAGTAAAAGTTTGTTCATTAGCTTGTTTAAACGATCCGAAAATATGTTCTAAATCTTCTTTTGAGATCCCAATCCCGGTATCAGTTACAATGAAATCTAATACAACCTTTTGTTCAGCTTCCCTGAGAAGTTTAATTTTTAGCATTATCTCTCCCTGTTCTACAAACTTTATAGAATTACCTAACAGGTTCAATAAAACCTGTGATAGCTTTGAAGGATCGCCCACTAGTTTCTCGGGAATATTTTTGTCAACGTCAACCTCGAGTTTAACATCTTTACCGAGCATAAGTGTATTACAGAGATAAACAACATCCTGAATAATGCTGAAAAAGTTGAAATCCAACATCTCAAAATTTTCAAGACCTGCCGAAAGTTTGGAGTATTCCAAGAGTTCGTTGATAATATCCATGAGAGAATTGGAGGCCGATTGAATTGCGTTTACCTGTTCCTTCTGGTCCTCGGTAAGTTCTCCTTCTTTCAAAAGATCTGCGAAGCCAATAATACCACTAAGCGGAGTTCGTATCTCATGACTGACCGTCGCAATAAGCATTTCCTGGGCATTTTGCAAGCGCTCTTTTTCTTTAGTAGACTGCGTTATGGTTTCCTGTTTTGGCGGCATATCTTCTCCCCAAATTCTTTTTTCGAGATGGGTTTTAAATGCCTCAAATGACTTTTTAAGACGGCTGGCTTCTTCTGCGGATAATTCTTCAAATGAAAAATTGTCAAGCGTAGTTTCCAATTCCGACAATTGGGAAAGTAGGTTTTTTGGTTTCAAGGGGTACTTTTAGGTTAATTTATTAATTTGAAATTCAGAAAAATGGGTTTATCAAGGAGATTCTGAAATTCCAATTTTAAGGGCTTAAACATGTCTAAAAATCCCCTTTCCTTTGGGTATGTGCAATTAAATGTTACCTATGGTCTGTTTTATGTTGTCAAAATGCTTTATTTGTAGGTATAAAATCTTACATATGCGACATATTATCGGCTTTATTTGTTTTTTATCGATGATCTCCTGTAAGGAATCCAGTGAATCCATGAAACCAAGCATTGAAACAAAGGCAAGAGAAATCCACAAAAATGTGATCACCATTGATACACATGATGATATCAATGTTAAAAATTTTACAGATAGTATTAATTACACACAGGAACTGGAAACCCAGGTTGATTTGCCAAAAATGAAGGCAGGGGGTTTAAACGTGGCTTGGTTCATAGTCTTTACAGCTCAGGATTCCTTAAATCCGAAGGGATATTCCAAAGCGGAAGAAAATGCTCTTGCAAAGTTTAATGCCATACACCGCCTATGCGATACACTCGCACCTCAGGATATTGAACTTGCCAAAACTTCAGAAGAAGTGAGGACCATACATAAAACCGGTAAGCGTATTGCTATGATAGGAGTAGAAAATGCTTATCCGATTGGAGAGGATCTGTCAAAATTTGAGACCTATCAAGAATTAGGTGCAAGGTATGTCTCCCTTGCCCATAATGGTCATAGTCAGTTTTGCGATTCACACACGGGAGAAAAGGATAATATATGGTTACATAATGGTTTAAGTAAACTTGGTGAAAAAGCTGTATATGAGTTAAATAGGTTAGGTATAATGATTGACATTTCACATATATCCAGGGAATCTATGATTCAAACTCTATCCTTGTCTAAAGCCCCGGTAATTGCTTCCCATTCTTCTGCCCGCGCTCTATGTGATCACAGTAGAAATTTAGATGATGAACAACTAAAATTGCTAAGGGAAAATGGCGGTGTGGTACAAACTGTAGCCCTGGACGCTTATTTAAATATTCCTAAATATGAAGCCAGAGAACGGTTTATGAAAGAAATATATAAGCAAGTGGCTGATTCTCTAGGAATACAGTGGTATGCAGTATCTGAATTAGATTCCATTACAGAAAAACAGCTGGATGATTATTTAGAAAACTATCCTAAAGTTAAAAATATAGCAAGAACTTTGATTTCCAATAGAAGCGACGCCCCACCTGAGGTTGATGTAGCCGATTTTGTTAACCATATTGACTATATGGTTAATTTAATAGGTATAAACCATGTAGGTATTAGCTCTGATTTCGATGGAGGTGGCGGAATAAAAGGATGGTCAGATGCTTCTGAAACCTTCAATGTAACCTTGGAACTTGTAAAACGAGGATATACTGAATCCGAAATTGAAAAATTATGGGGAGGTAATTTGCTCAGGGTACTGGATGAGGTACAGGAATATGCCGGCTTTATGAAAAAATAGATTCCGATATTAAATTTGCGATTAGCTTGAATTTAATGCTTAATGTAGATATTTAAAGGCATTGGACTAATGGTTAATGGCTGATTTAATCCAAAGTATTAACAAATATTTATGGGGGTATTATAAATTATGTTAAGCTAACAATAAACTTTTCTTAATTACTCTATTCGGCATAATGAAATTAAATAGCTTTAGGTAACCTAAACAATTTTCAACATGCAAACCATCAGCAAATATTTCGTCGCCCTTCTTCTTTCTTTATTTTCTAATTATGTGGATAACCCCCCTTCTGAGACTTCTAAACAAGCTGGAATTCAGGAAATCCATATTCAACCTAAAAAACAATATAATTGTAATTCGTTAAAAACACATGTTCCTGATTTAACAAATTATATCTAGAACATTATGGACTCTGCAGGAATAGCCTATCATAATTCTGACCCGTATTTCACTGTCTTCAAGATACCAAATTGGCGTGCTGTTTTATACAAGTTCCTCTCTGTAAACTTCTGGGGTAGTTTACCGAGCACAATTCAAAGAAGAATTTCTGCTTATTATGCCAGGGTTTATGACAAACCTGTTACAAAGCATATCATTGCTCCATACGTTAGATATTATTACAACGACCCCAACTACCTCGATAATTTTTACCCTCCGGAGGGGAAGAGTAATTTTGATAGTTTCCAGGATTTTTTTATCCGGCGGTTTAAGAAATTACCAATAAATGGAAGTCCCTGGGTATGGCCCTGCGAGGGATTATTATGTGATCTGGGAAATGTTTCTGAATTAGGAACAACAAAAGTCAAAAGCGATTTAAGAACAGTTGAGACTATTTTTGGCTTAGAAAAAGGAGATATCCCGCCAAATTATAATTTCACAAATGTTTTTTTGCACAATAAAAATTACCACAGAATTCATGCTCCTATAAGTGGTACTATTACCAGGATCCAACATATCCCGGGTGACCTAATAGTTTTAAGACCGTGGATATACAAACAAAACCCTTCCTTGCCTGCGTTTAGAAATGAACGATACAATATAGATGTCACAGATGATAAGGGCAGAATTTGGTATATGTCCGTTGTAGGTGGCCCGGCAGTAGGGACCATAAAACTGGCAAATTCCATAAAAGTTGGTGGCAGTGTTAAAAAACTGGATGAATTGGCTCTGTTCTATCTTGGTTCAACCTGTTGTATGGCCGCTCCTAAAAATCCAAGGTATCACAGTAAAAATACATTTGTAGAGGTTGGAATGCCCTACTGATTAATTTGCTTCAGGAAATGTGGTTTTTGGAACTTTTAGATCAATTTTGAACTTCTCATTCATCCTCTTAATAAAAAAAGTGGCTAATAAAGGCGATTCCTTTTCCATATTCTGATGAATAAAAAAATGGATATTACTAAGGCCCATAGTATGCCATTGCCAAAGCCGCTCTACCCATTCCTCCAGACGATCAAAATCGCTCTTATGATTAGCACCAACAAAACGAACAAAGGCTTCATTATTAGTAAGCCGCATATGCATAATATCTCTTCTACCGGCCGTATCTACAAGTACATTTGCAATATTCTTTTCTTCTAGTAAATTATAAAGTTCACTGGCCACTTTGTTATCATTAAACCAATCTGTATGTCTGAATTCCAAAGCAAGAGGAATTTCTTCAGGCCAGTAATTTACTAATCGCACTACCCTATCCCAGTTTTTTGGCCCGAAATTGGGATGCATTTGCAAAAATATTGTTCCCAATTTATCCCTGAAGCCTGCGGTTGCCATCAGAAAGTTGTCGAGTGAAGGGTACGCCATCTCGTTTAAGCGCCTCAGGTGACTTACATTTTGAACAACCTTTGGGAAAAACTTAAATGTATCAGGTACTGCATCATACCAGGCAGCATATTGCTCAACCGGAAATATTCGGTAAAATGTAGCATTGAGTTCTATGCTATTAAATTGACTGCTATAATAT
>NZ_CAMYIP010000058.1 GCF_947258525.1 uncultured Eudoraea sp. | reverse complement strand
AGGGAATGGAATCAGTGCACTACAATGCACAGATGAATACAAAGTCGATCCGAAAGTTCTGTCCCCTCGATGACGATTCCTTGGAATTATTAAAAACCGCTATGGAACGACTCGGCCTGTCTGCCCGTGCTTATGATCGCATTTTAAAGGTGTCGCGCACTATCGCCGATCTAACAGGAGCGAAGGATATTAAACCCGATTATATTGCAGAAGCAATTCAGTATCGCAGTCTGGATAGGGAGGGGTGGTTAGGGTAAAACGAGCGTATTCCTATTTTTCACAATTAATCTCCTGCTTTTTTTTTTAGTATTTTACAATATGTCTAAAAACGCCCTAAGTAGTAGCCGAAAATTTGGAACTTTTTTAGGAGTATATACTCCCAGCATACTTACAATACTTGGTCTTGTCATGTATCTTAGGTTTGGATGGGTGGTAGGCAATGTAGGCCTGGGTTGGACAATGGTTATTGTGATCTTGGCGAGTTCCATAACCTTTATTACCGGACTTAGTGCCTCCGCGATTGCAACAAACATTCAAGTAGGCGTGGGAGGAGAGTATTTTTTAATATCTCGGAGCCTTGGAATGGAAACTGGTGGTGCCGTTGGTATTCCACTTTATTTCTGCCGTACATTGAGCGTAACTTTTTATTGCTTTGGATTAGCTGAGGCTATTCTGATTTTCTGGCCTCTTGCTTGGGGGGCAATCCCTTCCTTCGCCTTGCAAGGACTTACTGCCGTTTTGATTATTTTGGTGACCCTTCTTTCTGGAAAAAGTGCGGCTCTTACACTTAAAGCCCAAATACCCATAATGATATTAGTAGGGCTTTCCATTCTTGCTTTGGCAGTTGGAGTTTTAACAAACGAAACACATGCACCTTTGATGAATGTTTCTGATTCTACTAATGAAAGTGGTGGGTTTTGGTTTGTTTTTGCCGTTTTCTTCCCGGCTGTAACCGGCTTTACAGCTGGAATTGGTATGAGTGGAGATTTAAAAAGACCCCGGAAATCAATTCCCAAAGGAACTCTGGGAGCTGTCCTCACCGGAGCTCTGATATATCTTATAATACCAATTTTATTTGCCATCACAGGTCTGCTCACAATAGAACAGTTAACAGATGAAGATTTTGGTCTGAAGTCATGGACGTCGGTCGCATTATTTGGAGGATTATTAGTAATCCCGGCCGTGTGGGGCGCAATATTATCTTCAGCCTTTGGAAGTATTTTGGGCGGACCACGGGTGTTACAGGCACTTTCCATAGATGGTCTTGCACCTAAATTTCTTTCAAAATTGTCAAAAACCGGACAACCTACAAAAGCAACTTGGATAACCGGGGCCATTGCGTTACTGGCAGTATCCCTGGGATCGCTTAACACCATTGCTCAATTAGTATCAATCTTATTCTTAACCCTATACGTAACTATAAATTTCAGTGCGGCGTTAGAGGTTCTCGTATCAGAGCCCTCGTATAGGCCCAAAATCAAAGTGCCTTGGTATGTTTCAATTTTAGGTGCTGCTGGTGCTATAGGAGTTATGTTTTTGATAAGCCCCTGGGCGTGCTTGATCGCTCTGTTTATTGTGGCGGGTCTTTATATCTGGCTTCGCTCCAAATCCCTGGAACAGCAGTGGGGGGATGTGTCTGTAGGGTTTTGGATAAAAGTTGCTAGATATGCATTGCTTCAGCTTAAGGATCGTAGTATTTACAGACGCAATTGGAGGCCATTAATGTTGATTTTTGTCAAAAACGTTGAAAAGGATCTTAGCCTCATCAAACTTGGCGAGTTGCTGGGTCAGAATCATGGGATACTTACTCTGGCCCATTTAATAAGTTCAGATGGAAGCATTGAAGATGACAAAAGGAGGGCCATTGAAACAGAAATGAGAATGAGAATAGCACATCACGGATTCCAGGCCTTTATTGAAGTGCACTCAGTGGTTGATTTCCATGAAGGCTTTGTTAAAATTTCAAAAGGGCATGGACTAGCAGGATTACGGACAAATACCATAATGTTTGACTGGTCCCATGACAAGGAAGGGCAGATAAAAGAACTAAAGGCAATTGGAGCGCTTCGTAAAATGGATAAGAATATTATTCTATTAAATACCAATTCTGGTCTGACACAAAGGGGTAAAATGATAGATATATGGTGGCGTGGACAACAAAATAATGGAGATCTTATGTTGATGTGCGCTTACCTTATAAAATTAAATCTGGAGTGGGAGAATGCCCAAATACGTATTTTATCTGTTATAAAGAATGAGGAAGATAAAATTAGATTGCACGATGGTATCGAGAAATTGCTCCCAAAAGCGAGGATTAAAGCCTCTGTCCATGTATTCGTATACGATGGCATTTTCAAAGATATCTTATATGAAAATAGCAGGGAATCAGATATTGTTTTCATGGGATTGCCTGAAATTCAGGCAGGCAATGAATTCCAGATTGCAAAGAATTTGGATATCCTGTGCGATGGCTTAAAATCTACCGTCTTTGTACAGAACAATGGTATGTCACATACGCTACCAATTCTTTTACATGTTCAAGACTAGATTTTAGATCAAACTTCATTCTTAAGATTTTACGGTCCTTCATTTTGAGTTTCAAGCGCCTCAATTAGTGTATCGATCCGAAAGTATTGCCCCCTCGACGAGATATCCCTGGAATTATTGAAAACTGCTATGGAGCAACTCAAGTTATCGGCCAGGGCCTATGACAGGATCTTAAAAGTAGCCCGTACTATCGCAGACCTTGAAACTTCAGAAAATATTCAACCGGATCATATTGCGGAGGCTATCCAGTACAGGAGTTTGGACCGGGAAGGATGGTTGGGTTAGGGTTTGATGGCTCGTGCCAGTTGTGGGCAAATCTAGTCGGGTAACTTATCCATCAATTTTATCGCAGTGCTTAATGCTGATTTGTATGCGTTAATTGTATTGTTTAAATTATTGATATTCATCTTAGTTGCTGTCAACAAAGTTGGGTCATTTAAAATTTGGGAATAATCATGAGGAATAGCATAATTCCCGAATTCAAAATCCTTAAAGTGAATTCTTACATATGGTAACCAAAAGTTTTCAAATTCCAATTTGTCATCTGCGAACTCTCGATGAACCCATGCAATATCTCTTTCATAGTACTGGGTAAGTAAAACCCGAAGTTCCTTGTCCTTTAAGGTGCCTAGATTCAATTCTTTCAATAAATCATATCCCTTTGAAGCCGAGAAAACATTTCGAGCCAAATGAATACGCCCTAAATCAGAATGGACATTTTCATTAAAAATCTCCTTAGATTCGAGTACGTTTATTATTCTTTTTTGCGCTTCAAAATCTTCAGTACGTATTTCTATGTTACGTTCTAATTCCGCTTTGTCTTTAATTAAGTCTTCTTTAATTTCATATAAAACACTCTTAATAGCCTGTGATTCTTTATAATCTTCATTCCAATTATTTACCTGTAAAGCAATCAATATCCCAACAACCACCAGCACAATTTCCCCAACCGCATATCGTAGATATTTTAAAGGCTTGTTATCATCAGCGAGTTTTCTACGGATTTTTCTGAAGAAGTTGATCATAGGAAGCGGTTTGTTGTTAGCCTTTCGTTTTCCCTAATTTGATTTCTGATTTTGAATAATAGTATCAATTTCTGAGATTAAACTATTGGCAATGGTTAGCGCTGCTTGATAATATTTCGGCAATCTTGTCTCAACTGCATTTCTACGATTTGCCCCAGTCATACTTGGGTGATTCAATAAGTCTCTAATTTCCTTTTGATGGGAAGAAAAGAATGCATCTTTGTTTTTCATCCAAGAAATATCGATCATTCGTTGCCTAACATTCTCCTGATAAGCAACATTCTCCAGTGCTTCTATCGTATTGTTGAGGCTTGTTTCTTGATCGCTTATTTTTTCAATTAAATAATAGTACTCGTTGAGTTCCGCTTCTAAATCTGTTCCATTCAACCTTCTAATAAATCCCGAATTTTTTAGTGCCTCAAATCCACTTTTCTTAGATTTGAAATAGGTGTCAATAAAAACACTACTTCTTAACTTCAAATTCTCTAGCGTATTATAATCCTCAATTGTGATGTTGTCTTTCTTTACTATTTTCAGATAATTTTTGGAATATGCAATAGAGGATTCCCTGAATAATTTTATCTCTTCAATACTAATTAGATCAGATTTTAAATTATTCTTAATGCTGTTTAAATAACTGTGAAGCTCTTTTGTTTCTTGTTTATTTATATTCCAATTATTCACCTGCAATGCCAACAGAATACCTATCATCACCAATACTATCTCCCCTATAGCATAGCGTGCATATTTCAGCGGCTTGTTATCGCCAGCGAGTTGTTTACGTATTTTTCTGAAGAAACCGATCATAGGAAATAGTTATTTGGCTATTTTAAAATGAATGCTTGGAACCAATTCCCTTGCCAAAGAATCTTGTTTTTTAAAGTAGTCCATAAGGAACTGATTTTTAAAAAAATAATATCCTGCTGCTTGCTCTAGCAAACGAAATCCCTTGGAAGTAGGATCATTGATATAGTCCCAGTCCGATGATATAAACATATAATCCTCATCGTATAACCCTTTTAACCCCATGTATTTTATAGAGGGTTCAATTTCGGAAGCTATACTCAACATGTCTATGCTCGTCTGGTTTAACTCGGCTATGTGAGTTGCCGCGATATCATAGCTTTTATAATATTCCAAAATCCTATTTTTTAAGGATTTATCTTTTAAAATAGCCAATTTCCCAGAATTAACTAATTCATCAAAAGTCTTATCCTGTAGAATAAAGTTATCGGCATTCCACAGAACGTGCGATAATAGATTAATGTAATCCTCAGAAGTTTTTTGAGTAGTATAGGCATTATGCACTAAATCATATAGTGCGTTGGTTTCATTCTTTGAAAGCGTCATTCTTTCTTTCAAAGTAATTCTATCCTTATTAATATCGGTCAATAGATTGTTATAGACCTCCTGCTCAATAATTCGTTCCTTCCTATCCTCATTCCAATTATTCACCTGCAATGCCAACAGAATACCTATCATCACCAATACTATCTCCCCTATAGCATAGCGTGCATATTTCAGCGGCTTGTTATCGTCAGCGAGTTTCTTGCGGATTTTTCTAAAGACGTTAATCATAGGTTATTGTTAGCTTTTCGTTATTCTTTAACTTCTTTCTTAATCAAAATAATAAGTTCATTTTCTCTTTAATCTAAGCGATAATGCAGCTTCTTTTTTTTACTCCCTTATTTTTAATTCTCGGTCAATCATTCTGGATAGTTGTAAAGACTCCTCAATAAGTTCTTTGTAGGTATTTATAATATCTACCTTCCATATACGTCGACTACTTAACATATTAATGAACTCCGCATCTTTTTTTAGTTTTTCAAAGTCATTGACAATGCCATTACCTCGTTTATCATATTCAATATGTCGTAAATACACCGTATTTAATTGGGTATGTTCAGTACTACTGACCTTTTTTATGACATCGGAAATTCTAATATACCTTATACTGAATAAATGAATTACGTTTTCACGTAAAGAGTCAGATGAGATTAAATCAAAACCCAATGTCTTTAATGTTTCGAATGCAGAATTCGCAATGTTAAATTCCTCCGTCCAAGCAATAGAAGCATATTTAGTACCCAATGAATCGTGATAAGGAATGTTATTTTTGATTTGCCCCATTATAATATCAATATTCTGAATAATTGAATCTTGGCTCGCTATTTCCGCAGAAAACTGAATCATATTTACCTCTAAGTTTCGTTTAATTTCTGTCAAAATGTTTATCTCTTTATCTCTATCGGCACTTTCATTATTCCAATTGTTTACTTGAAGAGCAATCAGAATACCAATCACAACCAGAAGAATTTCTCCAATAGCGTAAAGGAGGTATTTGCTGAATTTGTTTTCAGTTAATAATTGCTGTCTTATTCGCCTAAAAAATTTGATCATGCTTTTATATTTAATTGCCCTCGCACCATCTGGCCCCTCACTATCAAAGGTCTATCAGACCTTTGCTTACCGTTCGGTCCTCTAAAGAAGTTGATCATGCTAAAGAAGTAGTTGGTTGTTCTTCCCAAGGTACCGAATAATCTTTAACAGCTTTATCCTAAATGATTAGGGACACCATTATAGACCACCGCATTGTAGAGGGCAACAGATTCAATTTGGATGGTCTTTCTTAACATAGGAAGGAGTAGGAGACAGGCAGTAAATATATATAGCTATTGTAAACCTTTCATTATTTCTTTTTCAATTCTCTTTGGATCATTTCATATAGATCATTAAGACTTTCATTCCATTCTTCTTGCCATCGTATTTGATCCTCTCTGTAGGCCTTAAAGGTTCTGAGTATATTCAGATACGGTTTAGATTTCTTCAATTCCTTGTAATCAATGGGTATCATTTCCGTTCGCATAGCTACTTTTTCAAATAGATCGATTAAGACAGGATTGGCAGTATGAAAGAAGAAATCTTCCTGTCTTTGCGATAGATTTTCCATCCAACCAGCATCATAAATCCCTAACTTTTCTCTAATCGTATCATTTGTTATGAGATTTCTTCCATAAGTTTTCAGGCTTTCATAACCAGCATTTTGGAAGGAGGGAGAACACCATGTCAAAGATTTTGAAAAATGAAATGCCAGTGAATCATGGTAACTAGTATTCTCTTCCAATTTTTTAAGTATTATATCCGCAGAAGCAATGGATTTTTTGTTACTTTTCAAGCATATGGTATTTCGGAAAATATTTCCGTCAAGTGCATTGCCAATGTCTTTCAAAATTTCTTTTTCAAACGCTCTGGTTTTTTTTAGTTCATTCCAATTATTAATTTGAAGGGCAATTAAAATTCCGATGACAACCAAAGCGATCTCCCCAATAGCATAGAAGAGGTATTTTAATGGCTTGTTGTCATCAGCGAGTTGTTTACGGATTTTTCTAAAGAAGTTGATCATGAGAAAGAAGTGGTTGGTTATACCCTATAATTTACTTAATTAATCAAAATGAACTATACACCTTGTTCTGTTAGCAGTAATTAGGGCTCCCTCTACCATTTTCAACCTTAAAACAACTATTACCTACACTAAAAACGATAGGTATAAACTACCTTCATCGCCCCTCCCTGTTGTATGGTAAAAAACCTTTGATTCAATTCTGTGTTGTTCAGCCAATTGTGATTATACACAAAAAAAATGTCGGTCCCGGGAGTAATTATCCATCGAAAACGGGTATTGGTCCCTAGAACTTCGCTTACATCATCAAACTGAATGATTGACGAAAGTGAAATATCAGGGGTAAAATCAAAGCCAAGATCTAATTGGAATAAATTGGTGTTAAATCCACTATTTTCAGCAGTTACTTTGGCATGTCTGTACGCACTAGCCAGATTAATGCCGGGTACTGGGCGAATGGTTAAACCCAATTCCAGGCTTGAGATATTCCCGGTCCAAAAACCCCTGTCTTCATAAGCAATAGATCCGGATACCTTACGAAAAGTTGCGGAAGATGCCTCCAATTCGTAACCCCAGTTCTTATATTCTCCTGGAGCCACAATTACTGAACCGTCACCAAGTATGTCAAAATTTTCATCGAGAAGTTCAAAGTTTCGAGAAATTTCAACACCCAGGCTCTCACCCGATTCGAACCTGATCTCTCCTAAGGTAAACCTAAGATTTTCAGTTAGAAGTTCGTTTTCTAAGGAAGTGAGATACTCGTAGTATATGCCCCATTCTATTTCTCTTATGACGTTGCTATTTTCAAACAGAGGAGCATAGTTTATAGCTGGTTGTAGCCTTTTGAACCCGTTCCTGCGGTTAAACCCTACTGCTGGATCATACTCTTGTCCAAATTCCCTATACGAAACCCATGCAGACCAGGGTTGGTTGGGGAAATTAAACCTTAGACCACGCACCGATCGATCAAGCAATGAAGTGGAATCGTCAAGAGGTGAATCAGGGTTATGCCCTATAAAAAAGGCTGAGAACTGGAGTACTTTATCTCCTAAAAATTCGGAAGTACTCAAAGTGAGGTCAGCGCCCAGTGTATTTCTATTTTGAACTGGATTACCCAACAATAAATCACTCTCAGTACTTCTATGGGTGTACAAAACGCCAATAGAACTTTCTTTCCAAAAATCCCGTCTGTATCTGGCCACTGTAAAACTTTCCGGATTCAGTTCCCCCTTTTTTCCTGTACGTACGTGCAAAAGTGCAATGTTATTCTTTTCGATATTCCCTATTAGACGACCTCCATACTTAATAGGGATAGGTATCCCGTCTACCAGTCCGATCCTGCGACTAAAATAAGGGTCTACGCCACTTCGAGGAGCAAATTGTAAAATTGAGGATCCCTCAAGGAAAAAATCTCTTTTTTCGGGAAAACGCAAAGGAAAACGAGTAAGGTTTATTTGTCTATCATCTACCTCGGTCTGCGCAAAATCAGTATTGTATGTGAAAGAGGCCTTTAATTGGGATGTAATATTGTAATTGATATCAAATCCAAGGTCGGCGGAAGTAGTATTGATCGACTCATCGTTCTCCTCATCATATTCTTTGCTGGACTGGGCAATGGCATAGGGGACAATTTCCAACCCAATTCCCTGCGATGGATCAACAAGGCCTGTAAGAATACCTGCATTCTGTGGTCGTAACAATCCCTGGTTACGGCGGTGACCTGTCCAAAGTAGTTCTTCGTTATTACGACGTATGGTCCTTTGAAAATTAATTCCCCAGACTTCACTTTTAGCATCAAAGTTTATGCTCCGAAAGGGGATCCTGATCTCGGCGGACCAACCAAAATCACCAATATAGGTCCATGCTTGCCAGATACCATCCCAGTCTTTATTCAAAGTTTGGCCCTGGCCTGAAGAAATGAGACCATCTCCCCGTAATCCCGAGGGATTGATTTCAAAAAAATAGGCCCTTCGCTTGTCCATAAATGTATCAAAGATCCATCTAAAACGATCGTCTGTCTCCAGGGATGCGTCCCTCTTCTTTTGAAAGGCCTTTATATCTGACGGATCACTATCAAAACAAACTACTGCGAGATAGAGATTTTTGCTATCGAAGGCGACTCTTACTTCTGTACGCTCTGTAGGTTCACCCCCTTCTTTCGGTTCTTGCATTAAGAAATTACCATTGCCAGGAATAGTTAGCCAAAACGCTTCATCCACAATGCCATCCATATGAAGCTCGATGCCATTAATCGGATAGCCAATTATTTCCTTTAAATCATTTTCAATGTTACTGTCCTGTCCAAACCCTGGAATGGGAAGGATGTATAAGGACATAAGATAAAAGGCACTTGTCAGAATTCTTGTAAAGCGATTCGCGAAATTCATAGTGCGCTCCTTTTAAATAGCCCAATTTTGAATTGTAGGGCAATCAAAATCCCAATAACTACAAGTAATATTTCTCCAATAGCACAAAGAAGATATTTGCTGAATATATTTTCGATCAAAAGTTGTCTAATCTTTCTAAAGAAATTTATTGGTGTCAGTTATAGGTTGATTGTCTACCCTCTAATTTACTGAATTAAATCAGAGGCTATTGATCAGTTTAAAACAAGCAGAATTAAGATCTCAACATTAGATAGAATCACAGATGTTGTACAGGCTGCGGAAGCGTCGGAATACTTAAAATGACAAATATCATTGTTCACAGCCTACTGCAGCCCTATTTTTAAGTTTGTCGGCTTGGATGGGTCTGGATTAGGTGTGCATATTGTTTAAATAGCTTCTTCCTTCGACTCTTTCAAGTCAATTCTAGGATCGATCATTATGTCTGTATTAGCTCCACAGGATTTGGAATTGACGGATGGCTCCCGCATTGGTGTAGTTGGGGGCGGTCCTGCTGGCAGTTTTTTTAGTTATTATGCCCTTGAATACGCCAGGCGATTTGGCCTGGAAGTGGAACTCGATATTTTTGAAGCTAAGGATTTCACAAGAATCGGCGCTGCAGGATGCAATCACTGCGGAGGCATCATCTCGGAAACCTTGGTCCAAGACTTGGCGACCGACGGTTTGGTCATTCCTTCCGACATCATTCAACGGACGATCAGCACTTATACCTTGCATACCGAGCAAGGGTCACGGGTCATCCGAACTCCTAGTGATGAACACCGTATCGCTTCAGTCTTCCGCGGAAGCGGGCCTCGAGGGTGCCTGGACACAAGCCTGAACGGGTTTGATAATTATATGCTTGAGTTATGCGAGAAGAATGGCGCCCGGGTGATCCGCGAAAAAGTAACCGCTCTCGAGAGGTCTGAGGACGGGATCACGGTCGGATACGCAAAGTCAGCCGCACGCAAATATGACCTGGTTGTAGGAGCTGTGGGACTGAGCAACAAGACGCTGGACCTTTTTAAAACAATTTGTCCCGCCTACAGCCTGCCCGAAAAGACACGCGCCTACATCAGCGAATTTATGATGAAACCCGCCAACATTGAGAAAAGCCTAGGGAGTTCGATGCATGTCTTCCTTCTGGACCTGCCTCAGATCACATTTGGAGCCTTGATCCCCAAATACAACTATGTGACCCTGGTTTTATTGGGTAGAGATATCGACAAGGACGTCGTGCAAAACTTTGTGCAATCGGCTCAGGTACGCTCATGCTTCCCGGCAGATTATCCTATAGATAGGATTGCGCCCTGCCAATGTTATCCCTATATCAATATAAAACAGGGGAAACATGCGTATGCGAACCGCGTAGTCCTGGTTGGTGACTCGGGTTCTTCCAAGTTATATAAAAACGGGATCGGTGCGGCCCTGATCACAGCAAAAGCCGCTGCAAGCACTGCTATTTTTGAAGGGATCAGCGAAAAGCATTTTGAAAAATATTATGCCCCTGTATGCCGCGACCTGGACCGGGATAACGGGGTTGGAAAATTGATCTTCCGGATCACACGGATCATACAGAAATCTTCCATCATAAAAAGGGGGCTACTTCACCAGGTTGGAAAGGAACAATCGATATCGGGGTCGGCGCTTCGGTTGAGCGCTGTCCTCTGGGACACCTTTACGGGTAGTTCGGGATATAGGAATATTTTGAAGCGCTTCCTACATCCGGGACTCCTGCTCGGACTTATCGGGAGCACAACAAGATCCAATGTACCACCTTTTAATCGTAACAGTCATGAAAAGCAAAAAGCTCGGCAAGCGCTATAAAGACGGAGAGATCATAATAAAACAAGGGGAATCCGGAAATAGCCTCTATGTCATCCAGGAAGGGATGGTAGATGTGATTCACGAAACAGAGGAAGGAGACATAAAGTTGGCTGAACTGGGTGCGTCTGACTTCTTTGGGGAGATGGGGCTGTTCGAGGAAGATGTGCGTTCATGTACCGTCCGAGCAGCCGGGGATGTCACAATACTCACCATTGACAAGCGAAATTTCTTTAAATCCATACGCCGCGACCCTTCCCTGGCATACAGGTTATTGGAAAAAATGTCGAACCGACTAAGAGAAGCTAATGAAATGATCCAAACGTCCTGATACGTGCTACAAGGGATGAAGGAAATAAAAGCTTTTAAGTGGAATTAATATGCCTCCAATGCCACCTGTAACCCTTCAATTAATTGATCAATTTCCTCCATGTTCGTATAATGCAAAAAAGACATTCTCAATACGCCCGGATCTAAAGGGATCCCCATATCCATAAGTGGTCGCGCTGCATAAAAGTCGCCTGTACCTAGCATTAATTGATGCTTAGTAAGCGCTGCATACACCTCTTCAATGCTTTTAGTTAGCGGAAGGATTGAAATAGTCGGGACTCTTCCTTCTGTCTGTCTCAGGCCCAAGATTTTAACGTCTTGACGTGATCTTAAAAATTTAAGCAAAGGTTCCATCAGGGCTTTTTCTGTGCTCCGGAATAATTGGGTTAGGGCAAGATTGCGTTCAGCAGGAGTAGCCTCTTCACTGAAGTGATGCTCATAAACAGCATCTAGATAATCCAGTATTCCACTGGTAGCTCCTATTTGTGCATGATCCGGCCCGGCAGGTGTCAGCATGCTGCGTGTAATTCCTTCTTTGAAGAAATGAG
>NZ_CAMYIP010000057.1:41836-56092 GCF_947258525.1 uncultured Eudoraea sp. | reverse complement strand
GCAAGGGCCATGCACCAGATAACCTATCCTTTGACCGCTGAAATACTCAACAGAAATGATATAACTGAGCTCAAAAGGTTATATGAGAAAAGTTCTTTAACCTTGTTCATTGTATCAGGCCTTATTTTCATTCTTATTCTTCTCAATCTCAACGATTTTTTTGACTTACTTCCGGCAGCATACCGGGGAGGTTATATCATTGTTTTGCTAATTGGATTTACTAAACTTCTCGATGCCCTTTTAGGCAACAACAATGCTATACTTTTTAATTCTGATTATTACAGGGTTTTGCTAATTATGGGCGTTATTTTGGCTTTCTTTACCATAGTATTCAATTGGCTCCTTATTCCTGAATACGGATTAAACGGGGCAGCTTTTGCGACTTTTATGGCTATTTGTATTTACAATAGTATAAAATTGATATATGTTAAACGTAAATTCAATATTATGCCCTTCACCGTTGAAACGGCAAAAATAGCAGGCCTTCTCATTTTGATTATGGCTATGTTCTATTTTATAGATTTTAAATTTAATCCATTGGTCAACATAGCACTAAAAAGTATACTTGTAACAGCTATTTATGTTGGTATTCTGTACCGTTATAGAATTTCGGAAGATGTCTATGGGGTTCTATCAGGATTTTTTCAAAGGAGAAATAAGTAGCATCTGTTTCATGAGGTTTGGATTTCACGGGATAATTGTACAGGGTTTATTGTCACAGAAAAACCCCACCCGGACATATTAAATCCAAAGTGGGGTTAAACAACTAACCAACCTAAAACTATCTTTATTTCAATCTAGTACGTCTGCTATGTGTACTATTACTTTTACCTGAACTTCTGGATGGGGTTCTGCTCACTGTTTTCTTGGCATTGCCTGTCCTTTCCTTTATATTGCCTTTCGAAGTTCTGCCTGATGGCTTAGATGCCACACTACGTTTTGTAACAGTTCTTGTTTTAATTGTCCTGTTTGTTGTAGCCAATTTTTGAGGCCTTTTATAGCTCGTACTGCTTCGCTGAGCTGTCTTGTTACGCGGTGCTGCGGATATTTCCCTTTTTGCCGCAGTTCTGCTTGTCACAGACCGTGTGGATTTTTTAGCACCATTTTTAACCACATTACGCTCAATATTTCTACGAGTATTAGTAACAGTCTTTTTTGTACTATTGGCAACAGTCCTATTAGACCTGTTTACAGCTGTACTATTAACTGTTCTTTTTGTACCGGTCCTATCTCCTCTTTCTGCAACCGCTGTTGCATTTCTCATTGACTTACTAGTCCTGTAACCATCATTTCTTCTGGTATTATTTGTTCTGGCAACCACCCGCCTGTCATTTCTATAAACCTTGCTGCGCCTATTATAATTCGTGCCATGGTTATAATGATGACCTACTTGGGCATAGGCTCTTCGGTAATTATGGTGATAAGGCCTGTAATACGTATATCTAACAGGGTTATAGTATCTTCTGTATGGTCTGTTATAAACCAGACAATAACCGGCAGCAGGTCTTACAAAATAATTGTAATAAGGCCTGAATGTATAAAATTGGTTGTATACATTAACGTAACCTGTGTAATGGCTATAAAATCCTCTGTTATTATAGTAAACATGCATTCCACCAACACGTCTTACCCGACCGTTTCGGTACCATACATTAACACCGCCAATTCTATTAACCCGTCCGTAATAATCATAAAACACCGGGACGTTTTCAATTTGAACAACGGCACCATAATCATCATATTGAACAAAAGCGTTATAGTTATAACCTGAATTGAATGTAATGTTGGCGCTTCCGTAATTTACATTGGCTCCTACATTAATCCGGTTGTCAATAAAAAAATCAAATTCTCCATCCGGATATACGGAAAACGTAATGCCATTTTCAACAAAAATGAACGAATTGTTGTATCTATAAGCATTGCGTATTGCAACCTTATCTTCCACTGTGGCCGCTATGGTACTGGCAGTACCTAATACAAGAGCCGTAAAAAGGAATATTAAATTTCTCATGATATAAGGTTTTAAATTTCCGAATGCAACTATTTACATTCATCAAAGTAATACCAAACAGCGTGCCAGAAATATTAATAATACTATAAAACACTGAATATCAATTAATTAATAAATTTAGAATCAACGAATTGAATGATTATAGAACTGCTTAAGTTAGGGAAAAGTTATCTTCAAGTCTTCTTAATGTAACTTTTCACGCAGGTATCTTGCAGTATGAGATTTGCTTTTTGTGGCAATTTCCTCTGGTGTCCCAAAAGCAATAAGATCACCACCGTTTTCGCCTCCCTCGGGTCCCAGATCTATAACATAATCAGCACATTTTATAAATTCTATATTGTGCTCTATGACAACCACAGAATGCCCCCGGGCTATTAATGCATCAAAAGATTTTAAAAGTTTTTTAATATCATGGAAGTGAAGCCCCGTAGTTGGTTCATCAAAAATAAACAGGGCTTTCTCTTTAGTTGTTCCTTTTACAAGAAATGATGCCAGTTTAATCCTCTGTGCCTCTCCACCGGATAGTGTAGAAGAAGATTGGCCCAAAGTAACATATCCCAGACCCACTTCCTGAAGGGGACGTAATTTGCCTACTATTTTGGTTTGTGAATGAGTTTCAAAGAATGCGATTGCATCATCAATGGTCATGTTCAATATATCGTCAATATTGGCATTTTCAAAATTTACCTCAAGGACTTCTTTCTTGAAACGCTTGCCGCCGCAGGTATCACATTCTAAGTGAACATCTGCCATAAACTGCATTTCCACGGTAATTTCGCCTTCGCCCTTGCACTTATCACATCTTCCACCATCTACATTAAAGGAGAAGTGTTTGGCTTGAAACCCTCTTAATTTACTCAGTTTCTGCGAAGCAAACAAGGCCCTGATATCATCATAAGCTTTAATATAGGTAACCGGGTTTGAACGAGAAGATCTTCCTATTGGGTTTTGATCTACGAATTCTACATTTCTTAGGGATTCAAATTTGCCGGACATTGCTGTATACTGACCTGCTTTTTCTCCATATCCGCCTACTTCTTTGAGCAAAATAGGGTACAGTAATTTTTTTACCAGTGTACTTTTTCCACTACCCGAAACACCAGTTATAACTGTAAGCATATTAAGTGGAAAAGTGACATCAATATTTTTTAAATTATTTTCTCTGGCTCCTTTAATTTCAATATAATTATTAGAGGTTCTTCGTTTTCCGGGTATTTCAATTTCCAGGGTTCCATTTAAGTAACTTGCTGTAAGAGAGGTCGATTTCAGAATTTCATCCATCGGCCCGTGGGCTACTACTTCACCTCCGTGTGTGCCAGCTTCCGGACCAATGTCTATAACTTCATCTGCCGCAAGCATTATGTCTTCATCATGCTCAACAACAATAACAGTATTACCCAAATCTCTAAGAGATTTCAAAACTGCTATTAGATTTTCAGTATCTCTCGGATGCAGTCCAATACTTGGTTCATCTAATATATACATGGAACCAACCAAACTGCTACCAAGAGAAGTTGCCAGGTTTATTCGCTGGCTTTCACCACCCGAAAGCGTATTGGATTTTCTGTTGATGGTTAAATAGCTTAATCCAACCTTATCCAAATAACTTAATCTGGTTTTGATTTCTGTCAATAATCTTTTTGCAATTTTTAAGTCATGATCACTTATTGTAAGCTGGTCAAAAAATGTTATTAAGTTTTCAATTGACAGCTCCACCAGATCTGAAATAGACTTGTTATCAATCTTAATATAATTGGTTTCCATTCTAAGGCGTTTACCCATGCAGGTGCTGCATCTGGTTTTGCCTCTATATCTGGAAAGCATTACCCTATTTTGAATCTTATAGCTCTTTTCCTCTAATTGCCTGAAAAATTTATCAATTCCAATAAAATGCTCATTTCCCTGCCAGACCAATAATTTTTGTTCCTCACTGAGTTGATACCATGGTTTGTGGATGGGAAAATTAAATTTATATGAAGAATTTATCAATTGATCTCTATACCAGCTCATACTCTCGCCACGCCATGGAAATATGGCATTTTCAAATACAGACAAACCGGAATTTGGAATTACAAGATCTTCGTCTATACCAATTACGTCACCATAACCTTCACACTGCGGACAGGCCCCGTAAGGGTTATTAAAGCTGAAGAGATGAACATTGGGTTCCATAAATGCCATTCCATCCAATTCAAACTTATTGCTAAATCGGGTTACTGTTCCAGTTGAAATTTCTTCAATAAAACAGTATCCTTTACCTTCAAAAAAAGCAGTATCTACTGCATTGGCCAATCGATTAAAAAAATCCTCATCATCCTTCTTTATTATTCGATCTACAACCAATTCGAAATTATAACCAATATCTTCCAGCGATTCATCAATCCTGCAGACTTTGCCATTATGCTTTATCCTCGCATATCCTTGTTTGGAGAGCAATTGTAGTGATTTCATGGGATCTCTGTCTTTAGAAATTACAATTGGAGCCAATAGTAAGAGCTTAGTGCCTTTTTCGAATGATTTTACATGATTTATAACATCCGTTACATTATGCTTCTTAACCTCCTTACCCGAAATAGGTGAGTATGTTTTGCCAATTCTGGCATAGAGGAGTTTTAAATAGTCATATATTTCCGTTGTAGTTCCAACGGTGGACCTTGGATTAGTGGAATTCACCTTTTGTTCAATCGCTATCGCAGGAGCAATACCTTTAATATAGTCTACTTTGGGCTTATCTAATTTACCAAGAAATTGTCTGGCATAGGAGGAAAGGCTTTCTACATAACGTCTTTGACCTTCTGCATAGAGTGTGTCAAAGGCCAAACTGGACTTTCCCGAACCGGAAAGTCCGGTAATAACAACTAATTTATTTCTGGGTATTACTACATCTATATCCTTAAGGTTGTGCAGTTTAGCCCCTTTTATTATAATATTTTTCTTTGGATTAACCTGGGTTATTGCTGACATTTCTAACATTAGGATGGCAAAGATACGATATGTTGAATTCAAACACCAATAGGTGTGGTTTTACATCTATATTATGCAAAATCACAACATTAATTATTTGAGAAGATATATTTTTTTTATATTTGGATCATAATTATTAAAAATTCTGCCTATACGCGAAAATTACTTTTTTGAGAATTAACCTGAATAACGAAAGTCCTTTCCCAAAAGAAAGGCCCCTAAGTTTAACCAAAAAAGTAATTAGTATGCAACTACCGGCAGAAGATCCAATATTAGTTCAGAATTACATTAGCGGGGATGAAAAAGCCCTTGAAATTCTAATTAACAAGCACAATCAGCGTCTTAGCAGTTTTATTTATTCAAAGGTCTTGGATAGGGCTATTACCGAAGATATCTTTCAGGATACTTTTATAAAGGTAATTAAGACCTTAAAAAGAGGCGCCTATAATGAAGAGGGCAAATTCTTGCCATGGGTAATGAGAATAGCTCATAATCTGATCATTGACCATTTTAGAAGAAATAAGCGAATGCCTAAATTTCAAGGTAGTGAGGATTTTAATATTTTTTCCGTTTTGGGCGATGATAAACTCGATGCCGAAAGACAGTTAATTAAAGATCAAATAGAAAATGATCTGGGATTATTGATAGAAGAACTTCCGGATGATCAAAAAGAGGTGTTGATAATGCGCATGTACAGGGATATGAGTTTTAAAGAAATATCAGAAAATACTGGGGTAAGTATTAATACTGCCTTAGGGAGAATGCGGTATGCCCTGATAAACCTTAGAAAGATAATAGAAAAGAACAATATTGTTTTAACGAATTAATAGGTTCTATAACGACTAATCTAATTGGTTCCATAATAGTTACGTTATTTAGACATAACGATATAATTATGGAACAGATATACCCCGAATATCAAAATAAATGCAGGCTTGTAAAGGCTAAACCTGAAAGTGTTCAGTTTTTGCTTCAGTATTCCAAGTCGCTAAATATTGTAAATCACAAAGGATTAAAGTTTGAAAACAATTTGAATTGAGAACATCCTTTATTTCTGGAATATACATCTATCCCTTTGATAATAAATCAAGGGGATTTTTGCTTTCTGGAAGTTACTTCATCATAATATTTAAATAATAGGAAATAAAAGGAGAATATTTTAAGCCATCCGAAAAATTGGGTAGTAACTAATTTATTATGGATTTATTGTGCTTAAAATGATCAAATCGCTATTTGACATCAAAAATCAGGGGTTTGACAACATAGTTTTTCCCAGGCCTCGCTATTTCTATACTTTTAAATTGTAATTATGAAATCATAGTTATTAAGGAATTAAACTAATAACCAAAAGGCAGATCAAAAAAAGCTACTTATATATTAACCCAAAAATATTACCAACTATGGAATTTGAAATTGATGATTCAGAATTAGTAAGAGACTATATCAGCGGAGACGAAAAAGCTCTCGAAGTTCTTATAAACAGGCATAACCAGCGTATAAGTAGTTTTATTTATTCCAAGGTATTGGATAGGGATATTACTGAGGATATTTTTCAGGATACCTTTATCAAAGTAATTAAAACTTTAAAAAAGGGGTCTTATAGTGAAGAGGGAAAATTCTTGCCCTGGGTAATGAGAATTGCACATAACCTTATTATTGATCACTTTAGAAAGAACAAGCGTATGCCAAAGTTTGAAGGAAGTGATGATTTCAATATTTTCTCTGTAATTGGGGATGATAAACTAAATGCAGAAAAGCAGATTATTAAAGATCAGATAGATAGTGACCTGGGTTCTTTGATTGAAGAATTACCCGATGACCAAAAAGAGGTTTTGCTTATGCGAATCTATAAAGACATGAGCTTTAAAGAAATTTCTGAAAATACGGGTGTTAGTATAAATACAGCCCTGGGAAGAATGCGATATGCATTAATAAACCTGAGAAAGATAATAGAAAGACACAATATTGTTTTAACAAATTAAAAGCAAGGAATACATATAAGCAATATTTCCATTTTAGTTGCGTTATAGACATATAACAATACTATAATAATATGGAAAAAATTTACTCTGAAGAAAAAAACACTTGTAAACTGGCTAAAGCCAGTCCTGAGACGATTCGGTTTCTACTGGATTATTCCAGGTCCTTCAGAATAACGAAGTACAAGGAATTCAAATTTGAAACAACTTTGAATTAAAACAAAACGGCCCGCAATTAGCGGGCCTTTTTCATTTTATAATACGCTGCCAGCACTGTTTTCCTGCCGATTGTTTTGGTTATCACATCTTTATCTATATCCCAGCCTCTGGCCGGCGAATATTGACGACCATACCAAATAATTTGAAGATGCAGATCATTCCATAATTCTTTGGGAAATAACCTTTTTGCATCCCGTTCTGTTTGAACTACATTTTTACCACTGGAAAAACCCCAGCGATACATGAGACGATGAATATGGGTATCAACAGGAAAAGCAGGTATACCAAAGGCCTGTGATACAACCACACTAGCGGTTTTATGACCAACACTTGGTAACTCTTCCAAAAGGCTTATTTCTGATGGGACATTTCCCTCATGTTTTTCGATCAAAATCTTGGATAAACCATAAATTCCCTTCGATTTCATTGGTGAAAGTCCAACCGGCTTAATAATTTCTCTTATTTCCTCAACAGACATTTTAATCATATCATACGGATTGTCGGCTTTTTCAAATAATATAGGTGTTATCTGGTTTACCCTTATATCTGTGCTCTGGGCCGATAATAGTACAGCGATTAACAATGTATATGGATCTTTGTGCTCCAATGGTACAGGTATAGCAGGGTACAATTCCTGAAGTTTTTTTATTGCAAAGGATACTCTTTCAGATTTGGTCATTTTTGTTTAATTTTACAATGAAAAAAATAAACACAAAATTAATTTAAAATAAACTATGAACACACTTAAAGAAGGTGATAAAGTTCCTGATTTTTCGTCTGTTGATCAGGATGGCAATTTGGTAAAATTAAGCGATTATTCCGGTAAAAAGTTAGTTGTATTTTTTTATCCCCGGGCTAATACTCCCGGATGTACCGCTGAAGCTTGCAATCTTCGTGATAATTATGCAGAACTGCAATCAAAAGGGTATGAACTCTTAGGGGTTAGTGAGGATACTAAAAAAAAGCAGGCAGGTTTTAGGAATAAATACGAATTTCAATTTCCGCTTTTAGCTGATGAAGATCACACTGTTATCAACACATTTGGAGTTTGGGGCCCTAAAAAATTTATGGGTAGAGAATACGATGGTATTCACAGAAAAACTTTTATTATTGATGAAAACGGTGTTGTCAGCAAGGTCATTGACAAGGTTAAAACCAAGGATCACGCTGCACAAATTCTTTAAAAGGAAATTAACAGAAATAAAAAAGGCCTGAAATTTCAGGCCTTTTTTATGAATTTAAGGACTATGCTTTTTCTTCTAGTTTTTCGGGAGCTCGCTTAAAAAGGTGCTCTTTTTTTATCTTTTCCGAAATACCTTCCGGTAGCATTTCCTCCCAACCACTTTCTCCATGTTGAATCTTTTTCAAAACATCCCTGGAGAATATGCCCATAATTTCAGGATCGTAATCTATAATATCCATTACTTTCCCGTTATATTTAAAAAATTTGTATAATTCTTTCATTCTAGGGTGGACCTTTACATTATTACTCGTCATGATCTGACCGGTCTCCGGATTCTTCATAGGATAAAGGTATACGATGAGCTCTTTAAAGAATAATTTACCAAATGCTTCCAGAATACCACCACTTAGATGCCTGTAATATTTCTCATCAAAAATGTCTACCAGGTTATTGACGCCCATAGTAAGACCAATTTTTGCTTTCGTATAATTGTTAAAGTATTCAACTAACTTATAGTATTCCTGAAATTTTGAAATCATTACCGAATGCCCTAATGAGCACAATAATTTAGCCCGGTCCATAAAGTCGCTTTCATCTATTTCGCCTGAAGCTTTTAGGTTAGACAATGTTATTTCAAAAATTACAATAGAATTTTCTTCATCAACTGCCGGATCACGAATAAAAATTTCATAAGACTTCTCAAACATCTCCATGTTTACCTTAGTAACGGGTCTAAAACTACCTCTCAGGGCAAGGATATTCTTCTTGTAAAGAATAGCTGCCGGAAGAAGATTATTTCCGTCAGGACCAAACATGACGGCATCAGTCATATCATTTCTGATGAGCTGAAGACTCATAAGCCTGTTGTCAACATTTTTAAAATTTGGGCCCGCGAAATTTACCATATCAATTTCCAGGGTATCCCGGTCTATATGATCATAGAGGTATTTTAATAATTTTCTGGGTTTATTATACTTATAAAATGCACCGTAGATGAGGTTCACACCAACTATACCAAGGGTCTCCTGCTGCAATCGCGCTTCGTTTTGTTTAAACCTGACATGTAAAATAATTTCATCAAACTCCTTTTGATTCGGGTCTAATTGAAATCGAATTCCTACCCAGCCATGGCCTTTGTATCGCTTTGAAAAGTCTATGGTTGCAACAGTATTGGCATAGGTAAAGAATAATTTATCAGGATTTTCATCTCTGCTAATCCGTTCTTCCATCAGATGCATTTCATGAGATAGCATCTTTTTTAACCTGCTTTGAGTAACATACCTGCCAGCAGATTCTACACCGTAAACAGCATCACTAAAGGACTTGTCATAGGCACTCATAGCCTTGGCTATAGTCCCTGAAGCACCGCCTGATCTGAAGAACCACCTGGCTGTTTCTTGTCCGGCACCAATTTCGGCAAACGTGCCGTAAATATCAGGATTGAGATTTATTCTAAGAGTCTTTGCCTTAATTGAGGGAATATTTTCAAAAGCCGGATCCTTTTTGAAGACTGAAGCCATATGTATAGTTTGCTTTCAGCAAAGTTAATAAGATTGAGGTATCTATTAAATAAATAAGTTATAAATTTGAAATAAATAGATGACAGGTTGAAAATAACTTTTTTAGGCACTGGCACATCGCAGGGAATACCGGTTATCGGGAGTAATCATCCGGTCTGTCTGAGCAAAAACCCCAAGGACAAAAGACTCCGAGTTTCTGTACTTATTTCTTGGAAAGACTACAATTTTGTAATTGACTGCGGACCTGACTTCAGACAGCAGATGTTAACTCATAAAGTAGTAAAATTAGATGGTATTCTTTTTACACATGAACATGCTGATCATACCGCAGGTATTGATGATATTCGGCCTTTTTTCTTTAGACAAGGCGATATTCCGGTTTATGCACACCAAGATGTTATCCATTCCTTAAAAAGGAGATTTGATTATATTTTTGCAGATGAGAACAGATATCCCGGGGCTCCTGCCGTCAAAGTTAACACCATAAAGAATAATGAATCTTTCCTTATCGGGGACAAACAAGCAATCCCAATTGAAGCTTTTCATAATCGATTAAAGGTTTACGGATACAGAATAGGAGACTTTGCTTACCTCACGGATGTCAAAACTATTTCAGATAGAGAAATAAATAAGATAAAAGGCGTTAAAGTGCTGTCTATAAATGCATTACGTATAGAGCCACATCATTCACATTTAAATCTGGAAGAGGCTCTTGAAGTAATTGATAAAATTAACCCGGGAATAGCATATCTTTCTCATATAAGCCATTATTTGGGATTTCATGACGAAGTAGAAAAAAAATTACCTAAAAAAGTACATTTGGCCTATGACAATCTTGTTGTCTCAGTTTAAGACCCAAAATTTTAAATTAGTAAATTGAATGATTGATTCTTTAAATTTATGAAAAGTAGAATATTTATTTATCTGTTCATTTTTACGGCTTTGTTATCACTGTACTTATTTGTGAGCAGCAATAATATGTTAGAAGAGAAGGATTCAAAAATTAAAAACCTTGATTCTGAAGTGAGTATACTTCAGGATTCTACACAAAACCTGCAACTTCAGGTTTTTGATATGCAATATTTTTCATTGGAGAATAATGATGACGCTCTTTCTTATTATGATCATCTAGGCCTGGAAAACCCTTCGCGTTATATATCAGATAAGTTATTGGAAACCAACGAACAAAAAGGAGATAATCCATTGGTTCCGTATGAAGGTATGGAAAATGATTTTAAGATCAATAAGATTAAAATACTGAATCATCAATGGATAATAGCGGATTTTTCTGATGGTAAATACTGGGGAGAACTCTTAATTAAATAT
The DNA here is from genome assembly GCF_947258525.1 of uncultured Eudoraea sp. Lineage (GTDB taxonomy): Bacteria > Bacteroidota > Bacteroidia > Flavobacteriales > Flavobacteriaceae > Eudoraea. The sequence goes on along the minus strand of NZ_CAMYIP010000057.1, from coordinate 44,890 downwards.
GAGTTGAAAGATGATATGGGTGTTGATTTTACAATGATGGACCATCTTTTGTATACCCGGAGCAATTAAATGTTTTCTTCAAGCCATTTTTTAAACGAGTAAAAATTCTCAGCTGATACTCCATGACCCACCGGAAATTCCTCGTATTTAAAGTCAATTCCAAGTTTTTTTAATAGAACAGGGGCTTTTTGAGCCCATTCCGTTGGGATTATCTGATCTACCTGACCATGGGAGGCATAAATTTTAAGGTTACTATGATCTTTTTGGGCATAATCTTTCTCCAGGATATTCTCATCTATGTAGCCACTTAGGGCCACTACATTTTTGACCTTATCCGGATAAGAAAGAGCAACGGTATAGCTTAAAACCGTACCCTGGCTAAATCCCAACAAGGTAACATTATCATTGTCTAGTTGATAAGCTTTACAAGCCTCATCTACAAAATGTACAATTTTATTTCTCGATGAGATTGCCTGGTCCACGTCACTCCATTTCCCAAATGATGCATCAAAGTTAATGGCATACCAGGCATTGCCAAATGGAGGTACCTGGTATGGCCCTCTCGCAGAAATAATAAAATATTCCGAAGGTAATTCTGAGGCGAATGAAAACAAATCTTCTTCGTTACTTCCGTAGCCGTGAAATAGAAATATTACAGGTGGACGCCTATCTTTTAGAGATGAAGGACGAATTAGGTGATATAGAGATAGCGGAAGTGTATTCATTCTATTGAATAAAGGTAAACCATTTTTGAAATGAAGTTCCCAGGATTGGAACCAGTTGTTTCTTATTATTTAAGGCTCCCACAAGGCCATATATCCATAGCGCAAAGTAAAATATATACAAGCCCACCCAAACGAAAAAATTAAACCACTGACTTAAAAAAAGAGCGCAACCCATAAAAACCAGATGCAAACCAAAAGCCTGCCGTGTATGGAATCTGGCAAATTCATTTTTTGGTTCCATGTTCATAGTTATTGCAATTAAAGATCCCACAATAGTGAAATATGCTATTATTGCTGTTGTTTTTCCTTTTGCAACTGAATTTTGATCCAAAATTTTAATTTTCTAATTCGCACTTAAAATAGCCGTGACTCAAACAATTATTTGATTATTTGCTATAATACCATATACCTTGCCCTTCATTTTAGTTCCAAAAAATATACTATTCTTTGAAGTGGAGTGGCAATCATTTTTAGTATAAATATATTCGGACTCAGGGTCAAAAAGAGTAAGATTTGCAACAGCTCCTTTCTCTAGGGGCGCAGTATTTAATGAGAAACGCTCTCTGCCTTTAGACAAAAGAGCTACTGCCGTTTCAGTATCGAACAATTGATTTAGGACACCGAACGCATTTTCAAGACCTATGGTGCCATAAGCCGCATTATCAAATTCTATTCGCTTTTCTTCAATATCAATTGGTGTATGATCCGAGGTTACAAAATCTATAATTCCTTCTTTAAGCCCTTTTTTTAGAGCGTTTATATCCTTTTTCGTCCGAAGTGGGGGCAAAACTTTGCAATTACTATCAAAATTGTCGCAACACTACAACTAACATTTAATCCTTTCCGTTTAGCTTCGCCAATAATCTTAACAGATTTAGCAGTAGATATAGTAGGGATATGCAGATACCCACCGGTGTATTCCAGGATAAAAAGATCTCTGGCAATTTGAAGTTCTTCCGCCAAAGCGGGAATTCCCTTTAAACCAACCCTGGTAGACGAAATACCTTCATTGACAATACCTTTGCTCATAATTTTTTCATCCATTGGAAAAGAATAAACTAATCCCTTAAAATCCTGTGAGTATTGCAAGGCTATTTTTAATAAATTGGAATTGGAAATAGATTTCTTAAAATCATAGAATCCTACAGCTCCGGAATTTTGCATATCATAGAGCTCAGCAAGATCAATACCTACACCCTGTGCTGTAAGTGTACCTAATGGGTGTAATTTTGTCGGCTTTCCCTTAGCAGCATTTTTCAAAAAAATAATTGCGCCACTACTATCCGGTAGGGGATAGGTATTGGGATTCAGAACAATGTCTGTATAACCACTTCTGGCAGCTACCATGAGACCATTACTTATTGTTTCACGTTCTTCAAATCCCGGTTCACCAAAACTTACACTGCTATCAAACCAACCAGCCGAGACATGCAAATTTTTGAAGTTGAGTGTTTTTAGATTTCTGCCAGGTTTTATAGTTGGAGATATTTCTTCAATAATTCCATTAAGAATAAGGATATCCCGCTTTTTAAAATGAAGTTTTCTGTTGTTATTATCAACAATTGTGGCAGATTTTAGAAGTATGTTCATTTAAATATTTTTTGAATAAGAACTTCGGCCAGCATAAAAAGCATAGCAAAAATAGTAAACCATTTCCATAGCTCAGTTACACTATCGTCTTTTTCCATGGTTGCAAAGACTTCCGCTAAATTATTTAAAACCACATTGTCATTTAAAATGTCCAAATCAAGGTATTTAAATTCACTTTCTGCTCTGGGGTAATTAAAACTAATATTTTGAATTACTCTCGATTTTTCACTTATTACATAAATACCATCTTTAGTAGGATTATAATCAAAGGATAATACGGTTTTGTTTGCAAACGACTGCTGTTCCGGAATAAACTCATAGTCTTCCTGAGTAACTTTCAGAATATTATCACTTGCCAGTGTGGCTTTGACATTTATTGTGGTTAATTGACCAAGGGTATTATATAACTCAGATGATTTTAGACTATTAACCCCAATGCTATAAAATGTAGGCACAATAAGGGGCGAATTTTTGAAATTTGAATTCTCATTACGGATCGCAGCAGTAAATAAGTATATGCCATCCAGACCAACAAGGAAGGCAGATTGATCCTGTAATGAAAGTATTTTCGGTGCTGTTGTTCCAATTTTGAAATAGCTGGTAACCCTCGGATACTGAAAATTGCTTACCCTTTGAACGAATACATTATTATAAAGAGGATGGTCAAAGTTAATCTGGGTTATGTTTCGTTCTTCATCAATTCTATTTGAGATGGAAGTAGAAAAATATTTTCCAATAA
>NZ_CAMYIP010000057.1:0-41684 GCF_947258525.1 uncultured Eudoraea sp. | reverse complement strand
TTCTGGAATCGGAAAAGATTCTTTCTAAAAATTCACTATCCGACTCACTTATGGATAATACTTTGATTTTATCCTTTTGGTTAATATTAAAGAACAACTGATTATCATATGGCAATCCAACATCTGATATTTCTATTCTACCCTTTATTACTTCATCAGAAGGTAAGGTAAATATGATATTGGATTTTCTATTTTCATCAAAAATTGCAGCTGTCTTAGCAATTAACTTACCATCATTATATAATGAAACAGGGATAGTTGCCAATTTTCCTGTAGTAGCTAAATTCACAGAGAGGTCTATAGTAGTTGGATTTACTTTGGCTATATATGCTGAATCCAATACCGTATTAGAATAATTTTCGGGCTTTAATTGAACCAAAAAAGTTTGGACACTTCCAAGGGTATCGGATACTTCAATAGCTTTTCTGTTTTGAAAATCAGAAGCCAACACCAAATACTTAATTGAGTTTTCATCTTTGCTAAATAAATTTCTCCCTTTAAGAAGTATGTCCTTAATTTCCAGTTGATTATAGGTGTAGGGAAGAGTCAAAAGATCATTGCGAATATCGGGTAGGGTAGTGTTGGAGAAAACCCTGTCATTGGTAAAAAGATTGAATGTCTTATCCTTGGGCAGATCTTTTAATAATTTCTGGACAGCATCCTGAAGCAATGTTCCATTGTCTGTTTTAGCCTGCATGCTAAACGAGTTGTCAAGGTAGATTACTGTTTCTTTCTCGTATGCGGCTGATTCATTGGCCAAATAGGGTTGAGAAAAAGCAAGTATTAAACTTGAAAGTAATAATACTCTTGAGATAAGTAAAAGCCATTTTTTTATCTCGCTGCTTTTGCGAGACTGCGCAACTACTTTTTGTAAGAGCTTTACATTGGTAAATGGAGTTTTTTTGAATCTCCGAAGCTGAAAGAGGTGAATTAATATGGGAATCAGAAGCAGAAAAAAGGCCCAAAGGAGTTCCGGATATTTAAACAGCATTCCCAAATTTGATTTGACAAATATATAAAGTATTGAGAAGAAACAGCCTAGGAATTATGACAAAATTGGGAAGGATTTCAAGTAACATATAAAAACACATTTAATATTTGGGCGTACTTATCCGTCTAAAACTCTTTAAAACTTAGTCGATGAATATGTTCCTTAACAAAAGAAATAATAATCGATCATAGGGTATTGCCCCAAATTCATAAAGAAATTTTTAATTATTTCCTGAGCCTCTTCATTGGCAACAGTAACTATACTTTTCGGTCTTTTCAATTTATGCAAATAATCAAAATGTCTTAATTCCTGACCATAAATATTTTTACCTATTTTTTTGGGGTTATCGCATAACCAATAGAAGGGGATTTTGCGTTTTATCAAATCCTTCGCAACACTTTTTCCTTTATTCCCTGCTCCCCAAACTGTCAAAGGCCGGTTATTATCGTGGTGAAGTTTTAAATAGTAATAAAGTTTTAAATGTAAAAAATAGTTCTGTGCATAGTGCTCACTGGTTCTTGAGGTTCTGGTGTCATAGTCGCGCCAACGGTGTAATATCTCACTGCAGGGAATACATTGTAAACCCATTTCATAAAAGCGAAATGTAAGATCATAGTCCTCTGGGTATCTATCGTGTTCAAAAGCTCCACAATCCTCTAGATCTTCTTTGTGGACCATCCAACAAGGGGAGGGGATAACACATTCCTTATATATCTCAGAGTAGTTAGCTCCTTGGGAGGTAAGCTTGTTCAACCATCTTTCATATCGCTCGTAACCATTGCTTATTCCACGGTCAGAAAAGTATTGAACACCACCTATAGCTACGTGCTCTTTTCCATGTTTTTCTAATCCCGAAGCCAGGATTTTCAATTTATTTGGATTCATAATATCATCAGAATCCATTCTTGTTATATATTCTCCCTTGCTTAAATTATAGGCCGTTCTAAGTGCTGAAATTATACCTTCTCCTTTATTGGCATGTACTTTTATCCTTGTATCCGCAGATGAATAATGCTCAAGAATAATCTTGCTGTTATCTGAGGAGTGATCATCTACTGCAATTATTTCCCAGTTTTGGTAATTCTGCGATATAATAGATTCAATACACTCCGGCAGGAATTCAGAAGTATTCTTGAATGGGATGAGTATGCTAACAAGATGATTTTTCATTAAAAGCGCAATTGGAGCAATTATTCTATTGTTTTCATAAAATCATTCCAAAATACTGTAGATCCATTTTTAGCAGAAATTTTAGCAGCCTCCAGGATTTGTATAACAATAGCATTATTTTCAATACTGGAAGGTGAAAATGGTGGCAAGACATATCCTTCCTTAACCAACTGCTGCATTAATGCGAATGGATCATTTAGGCTTTTTGGCAAAGGAATGGCCTTAACTTTAGTACTCTGCTTATTTCCCTTTGCGAGAATTTCCATATCCACACTATTCTTACAAAAAATATAACCTGAATTGCTATAAATCTCCATATCCTTCACATTTTGCGGCCAATTCCATGAAGCCTGGATAATTACTTGTGCACCGGGATAGGTAAGAACTACGGTGGCCTCATCCTCAACTTTCGGATAAAGATGTGGTTTAATTTGTTGTAGTGTGCATGAAACGCTTATTGGTTCGATTCCTTTCATAAGCCAGGTGACCAAATTCGCACCGTAGCATCCAAAATCTGTCAAGGCTCCACCACCATTTAAGACAGGATCGGTGAGCCACTCCAAAAACTCAGGATTACAACCTATTTCTATTGGTCCCTGATGTCCGGTATGGAATACAATTTTTCTAATCTCACCTATTTTTTTAGAATTATATACACTATCGTATGCGGCATGGTTGCTTGCATACCATGAGGTTTCGTAGTTTGTTAATAGATATACATTGTGCTTCTTGGCTAATTCAATCATCCTTTTGGCATGCTTCCAATTAACAGCAAGCGGTTTCTCTACCATAATATGGATTCCTTTTGGAGCACAATATTCAACAACCTTCAGATGATCATAAATTGTGTTAAATGCAGTCACAGCTTCCGGTTTAGTTTCCTCTATCATTTCTTCCATCGTTTCATAGACTATGTCCATAGAAAATCCATGCTGCCTTGCATATTTACCGGCCAGGTCTCTATTAGGTTCCACAATTCCTACAATCTCAATATCTCCACGGTTCTCTCTTCCCAAAATCCAGTGCATATGGGTATGAACCAAACCAATGACCCCTACTTTAAGTGTTTTGGATTGAATACCACTTTTAAATCCGGAAACCTCAATCATTTTCAATTCATTTGCATTACTTCCTTGTGCGATCAATACAGAGAAAGCTAATACAAATGTGAAAGTCAGCAGGTATCTAACCATGGTGCTTAAAGTGCTATTTATAATTTGAAGTTGATTTTTATAAAGTAAATAAAAATGTAACTATTCCCTGGCCAATGCATCATTTATGGCTTTTTCTGCCAATGGAGCCATTAACTCATATCCTTTTTTATTTGGATGAACCCCATCACTGCCAAGATCTTGTCGCAGGCCATTATTACCATCGGTCATTGCTGAAAAGTAATCCAGGTATACAAAACCTTTACGCTCGGAATATGCCATTATCATATTGTTTAGTGCAGGAATCTTTTCATTTGGTTTAAGTCCTTTACGCCAGGGATAATCATAAGCAGGCAGAACAGAGCATAAAACTACTTTTATACCATTGGCTTCCGCCAATTCGGCCATGGACATTAGATTATGTGCAATCATCTCCAAAGTAGATGGCCCCGTGTTACCCGCAATATCATTGGTTCCTGCCAGGATAACCACTGCTTTGGGCTTTAAATCAATTACATCTTGTCTGAACCTTACCAGCATTTGAGGAGTTGTCTGTCCGCTGATTCCTCTGTTCACATAAGGTTTACCCTCAAAAAACTCCGGCTGGTGATGAGACCAACCAATTGTAATAGAGTTTCCCATAAAAACAACACGATTTTCATTGGTTTTAATATCGGGGAGTTCTTTATTAGCAGAGCTGAAGTGTTCAAGTTGAGCCCAATCCTGGGCACCTAAAATGGAGTACGTAAAAAATAGGCAGAGTACTAAAATGTTCTTGAAATTGTTTAAAATCATAATACACAGTTATATTATATTGCTTCAAAAGGTACAAAATGTTATAAATATAAATAGCTAAACTTAACAACTCTATGTGCATGTAGGATTGGAGGGATACAAAGAATAAAAAAACCCCGCATTTAATGCAGGGTTCTATATTTAATTAATAGGTCTAATTATTCACATGGAACATCTTCACCATTACCATCCCAACAATGCCATTCTTCATCTTCAAAATAGTTAAAGGCCCTTACTCTTCCCACAAAGGTCTCTCTATTCCATTCAATTCTTACATCACTAAAATCCTGCCTGTTACTGTCATAAGCATAGGCGTTAAAATAGGCGTCAAAATCACCATCCTGAAGTCCGTATTCAAGATAGCTGTCTTTGAACATATCATCATTCTCCTGTTCATCCAGTTCTCTAACCCAGGTATATCTAATATTGCCAATTTCGTCATTAGTTCGTTCCCAGTCTATTCTCAGCATAGCTACAGGGTTTTCCGGACTTTGATTTAATATCCAAAATCCGCTATTACCATCCATTGCAGAACTTCCGGAAAACCATAAAAATTCTTCAAAAGCTCCAATTCCAATCTTTGTAATATACATTTTCCATAGAACTTCTTCACCTGTTACTTCCCCTGTAAGACGGGCAGTATATTGACTGGTAAAGCCATCTACCTGGTAGGTCCATTGCCATATATTATCTCCTAAATCTTCAGGAGAATGTGCGAAAGCAGATTTGAAAGATGCAACCGGAACGGCAAGGGTTGTAAAAAGGGTTGAATTCCAGACGCCCACGACAATTTGAGAAAAAAACCAATTGCCATTGGGGGCTTTATCATTATAAACCAGTGCAGTACTTTTACCTGAGTTTGAATCATCGGTAAAATCGCTAAAGTCTATTGCCATAGACTCGTAAAGTGGCAAAGCCAGGCTATTAGCCGCATCTATAGTATCATCAGATTTCTCGCAGGAAATTGTAAAAAATAAGGCAATTATGGCTGATATGCCGTATACTCTCCAATTTTTCATAACGTTAAAGATTTGTTTATTAATCACATTTGTATGTTCTTTTAACGCTTATGTGACCATAAAAGTATGGGAGAATAGGCCATTTGTCGAAAACTAAAAAAGAAAAAAGGACAATGAATAAAGATTCATCAGTTAGGAAACTTCCTGAATAATTCAGTAAGAGAGTTAAAAAATTCTCGTTTAAGGTTATTATAAAAGCGGTATGAGTATTGTTGACTTAATACTTGGCAGACTTACCTTTCGACATGGTTTTTTCAATAAAACTTCTAATATCAGAATTGGCTTTTTCCAAATCTTCTTTGCGGAGATACATCATATGTCCACTGCGATAACCTTTAAAATCAAACCTGTCTTTCATACGGCCACTGGGATCGATCTGCCACATGGTATATTTGGCATTGAAATATGTAGTGGCACCATCGAAATATCCGGACTGTACCAAAACGTGCAGATAAGGGTTCTGTGCCATGGCCTGTCTCAGATTATCTCTCGTATTATCCTCTTTGTTGTCCCATGGCCGTACAGGACCAAACATATTGTATTTGATATCTGTTTTAAATTGAAGTTCTTCCTGAAGATAATAATTTATTGCGGGTGTAAAGCTGTGCAGCCAGGAAGTTAGTTCAGAGTTATAATCTGGTTCAGAACCCGAAATTTGCTTATCTAACCCCAAATACCGACTATCCAGCCGACCAATGGTATAACCACTGCGGTCTCTTAATAATCCTTTCCAGAAATAAGAAGTTGGCACTACAAGATTATGATCTAATATTTCCTTTTTAGTGAGCCCGGAATAATAAGCCATTTTTTCAGCTACGGAATTTCTTTCCTCTTCACTGATAAAACCTCCTTTGGCTATGGCCGGTATTACTGTATTAATTGTATATGCCTCTGATTCTGGTAAAATCTCGAGTAAATCCTTTTGCTGAAGTTTATCATCTAAAGCTTTCTGATACCATGCAGCCGCGGTATAATAGGGCAAATTTAAAGCACTGCTTACAGGGCCGCCAGTGCGAATTACTTTGTAATCTGCCGGGGAAACCATAATTACCCCATTTAAATACATCCATTGCTGGTTTTGGAGTTCAAGTGCCAACCCCATAACTCTTGTCCCGCCATAACTTTCACCAATAATATATTTTGGGGAGCTCCATCTGTTATTGCGGGTAACGAAGGTATTCAGCCATTCTGCCAGATATTTTATGTCTGCATTTATTCCAAAAAATTTACTACGGTCTACATCTTTGCCACTTTCCGGAATGGTACGTGAGTAACCCGTATTTGCCGGATTTACATAAACTATATCTGTTATATCCAATATAGAATAAGGGTTTTGTTTTACTCCATATGGCTGAACAGGATACCCTTCGTCATCAATCTTTAAAATTCGTGGGCCAGTATATGCCAAATGCATCCAAACTGAGCCAGATCCTGGTCCGCCGTTAAAAGATATCAGCAAGGGCCTGCTAGCCCTGTCCTTTACATTGTTACGGGTATAGTAGGTGTAATGCAATGATGCAATAGGCTCTCCTAATTCATCCCAGACCGGTTGAGTACCGGTTTTTGCCGTATATGAAAATGTAATACCGTTACTGGTTACATTGTGCTGGGTAGTGATTGTAGTATCTATGGGTAATTTTCGATTTTGAGATAACGCGGGATTAAAGCATAGTATCAAAAGGGAAATTGGGATTAATCTTTTCATTCTTGATTAGTTTTAGAAAGTCCTAAAATATGGAATTTGGATGATAATTCAGTTTATAGCCAATAGTAAGATAAAAAAGAATAGCAATTTGTTCACTATCTTTAGATTTAGCATAGAAGTATTCGAATTCTTACAACTAAAACGAAGAAAATGAAAAACATTTCCAGAAGAACTTTTAATAAAACACTTTCCAAAGGAATCGGTGGCGTTACACTTCTGAGTGGGATGCCTTTGGCTTGTGCAATGGGCGGAAATAAACAGGAAAAAAAGAAATTAGGCGTAGCTCTGGTAGGATTAGGTAGCTATAGTACTTATCAATTGGCACCTTCTTTAGAAGACTGTGAATTATGTTATTTGGCCGGTATAGTTACCGGTACTCCTGAGAAAGAAAAGATTTGGAAGGATAAGTATAATATCCCTGAAGCAAATGTCTATAATTATGAGAATTTTGATAGCATTGTGTCTAATGATTCTATTGATATAGTCTATGTAGTACTTCCAAATTCTATGCATGCCGATTTCTCAATTAGAGCTGCTAAAGCAGGAAAACATGTTATATGCGAAAAGCCAATGGCTATTAGCGTAGAGGAATGTGATGTTATAATTGAAGCATGTAAAAAAGCGAATGTGAAATTAAGTGTGGGTTACCGTCTGCACTCAGAGCCATATACTCAGGAAATAAAGCGATTGGTAGACGAAAAGGTTTTTGGAAATGTGCAGTATATATCTGCTGAAGCGGCCTACCGGTCTGGAGGTAATCCGGATCAATGGCGATTAAACAAAGCACTTTCAGGCGGTGGCGCATTATTGAACATGGGGGTTTATGCGATTCAAAGTGCAATTTACGGTACTGGAGAGAACCCAATTTCTGTTACAGCTCAGGAATTTAGTTCGAGACCGGAATATTTTAAGGATACGGATGAGACTATCACTGCACAATTCGAATTTTCAAGTGGAGCATTTGGTAATATCATGACATCACATAACACGAATGTAAACAGAATGTATGCCAGTTGTGATAATGGGTGGTTTGAATTGAATCCTGCCAGTTCGTATGGACCTTTAGCAGGTAAAACTTCAAGCGGAGATTTGAGTTTCCCTCATGAGCGCCAGCAAAAATTACAGATGGATGATTTTGCTCGCCATATTTTAAATGATGCGCCCAATGCTGCTCCTGGCGAAATGGGCAAGCGAGATATGATTATTGTGGAAACCATTTACGAATCGATAGCAAAGGGAAATTCAAAAATTGAATTGAAATTGGGCGCTATGGGTCTGTAAATAATATTCAATTAACAACATTCAATAACAATTCTTAAAAGGAAATGATACCAATTTATTGGAGGTATTAGGTAATAGTACTTAGGAATTAATCTCTAAAAAAGGCTCATCTTCGTGATCGTGCTTTAACCATATTTTGGCATTTACTTCAGACAAAAAAGTGCGAATCAATGCGCGCCTGTTATTGGCTACTTTATCTAAAAATCTATTATGAGTTTCCCCATCCCAGACCAGGGCTAGTTTAATATGACCCCTTAAAACATTTGCAATGTGTTCACCCAGAAAAAATAGTTCAACAAGAGGTATTTTGGTTTTGACAACGTCAATCACATTCACCAAAATTTTATATTTTTTTTCTTTAAGGCATTCGTTTCTTATGATCTTAGGATACTTTATAAAATCTTCATAAGAATAATCTCCGGTAATAGTCATTACCAGATAATTTTTTTCTATTTCAAAGGAATATAGACTTCCCATAAGAACCTTAAAATTGCGATTAGGTTGTTATAGCAGAAATAAGGTCTTTTCAAATTATCTATCTTAAATTTAAGAAAAATTCTAAATCTAAATAGAGAATATCTCTTTTGAAGTAAGAATTTAACGAATAAGCCTAAAAAAGGGAGTTATTAAACAAATTAAAACTTTTCAAAAACACCTAGTCCAAATAGAGCAAAATCATATTTAACGGGATCTATAGGATCCATTTTACGGAGTAGAGAATCTAGTTCAGTGACGGATTTTGAGTCATTCTGTTTCCGGATTAATAACCCAAGTTTCCTGGCTACATTACCAGAATGAACATCTAAAGGGCATGATAAAATAGAAGGGGAAATTGATTTCCAGATTCCGAAATCTACATTTGTAGTATTATCCCTTACCATCCATCTTAGAAACATATTTAAGCGTTTAGCAGCGGATCCTTTCGCCGGGTCCGAAATATGTTTGGTTGTTCTTTTTGGATGTGTTAATTCAAAAAAGATTTGTTTAAATTTTGTAATGGCCGGCTGAGTTGATGTATCTGAGGAATATTGGTTAAAAATTCCTTCTAAACCACTATAATGATTATATATATTTCTTAAAGATTTAATGAAGTATATTAAATCAATGCTATTAAAGGTGCGATGAACAAAGGGTTCAAGCTTTATTAAATCAGATTCATTATGGGATAAAACAAAATTATAAGGATCATAATCCAATAATTCCATCAAATAGTTGGCATTATTGATAATACTTTTGCGATTGCCCCATGCAATTGTTGCGGTGAGAAAGGCACTAATCTCAATATCTTCTTTTTTAGCGAACAAATGTGGAACCCGGATAGGATCTGAATCCAGAAACTGCGGATTATTATATTGGACGACTTTAGTATCCAAAAAATCTTTTAACTCATTTAATTTCAACAATGTTTCATTTTAATGAGATTCTTAGGAAAAAGTGAAATTGGTGCAAATTCCCAAACTTCTATCAACTTATTCGTCTCTGATTTGCCCATCTATCATGGTTAACTTCCTGTCAGCCATATCCGCTAATTCCTCATTATGTGTAACAATAACAAAAGTTTGCCCAAACTCATCCCGTAATTGAAAGAAAAGTTGATGTAGTTTATCCGCGCTTTCTGAATCCAGATTACCACTTGGTTCATCTGCAAGTATTATTGAAGGATTATTAATTAATGCTCTCGCCACCGCAACACGCTGTTGTTCACCGCCGGATAACTCATTCGGACGATGATGAATACGATTAGAAAGCCCCAGGAAATCTAGTAATTCCGTTGCTCTGGACTCTGCTTCTGCCTTCCCTGTTCTTTTGATGAACGCCGGAATGCAAACATTTTCAAGAGCTGTGAATTCGGGCAATAATTGGTGGAATTGAAAAATGAATCCGATATGATTATTTCTAAATGCCGCTAAGGCTTTATCTTTTAATGAATTAATATCGATTTCATTTATTTCCAGCTCACTCTCCTTTTTGTTGGACTGGGAATCCAGTGTACCTAAAATTTGTAGCAAAGTTGTTTTACCGGCTCCTGAAGGTCCTACTATAGAAACTACTTCCCCGGCTTTTACATGAAGATCTACCCCTTTTAAAACCTGAAGATTTCCGAAATATTTTTGGATATTAACGGCCTTAATCATCGTTAAATAATTAGGGCATGAAAGTAAACAATACGCTTAACACTGCAAAATGTTATAGATAGGGAATATGCCAGTTAATAGGTATTGTAAATCAATAGAAACCATTAGATCATTAATATTGCGATAATTATGATTTTTAATAAAGAAACCTTTAAATTCGAATTACATTAAATCAAGCCATTTATACATTTTACCATGACATCATATCATAACCTAGAGGAATATAACATAGAGATTACCAATGAAATAAAGGAACGTTTTTCCGGGATAATTCAAGAAATAGGGGAGAAGGTTGACAGGGAAGGATTGGTAAAAACACCGGAAAGAGCTGCAAAAGCAATGATGTTTTTAACACAAGGCTATAAACAGGATGCAGCAGCAATCCTGAAAAGTGCCATGTTTAAAGAGTCTTATAACGAAATGGTAATTGTTAAGGATATTGAATTGTATTCACTTTGTGAACATCATATATTACCTTTTTTTGGAAAGGCCCACATTGCTTATATACCAAATGGTCAGATTGTAGGGCTGAGCAAATTGCCAAGAATCGTTGATATTTTTGCGCGCAGGTTGCAGGTGCAGGAGCGCTTAACCGAGCAGATTTTAGATTGTATAAATGATACCTTAAAACCTCAGGGAGTAGCTGTTGTTATAGAAGCAGCACATATGTGTATGATGATGCGTGGTGTTCAAAAACAGAATTCTGTTACTACAACATCCGGATTTAGGGGCTCCTTCGAAAAAGAAGAAACCCGTAATGAATTTTTGAAATTAATCAGCTCTAATTTGTCGTAAATTTGGCACTTCTACAGATTAAAATATAAGCAGGTGGCTTGCCATAAATCACAAAATGATTAAAAAGAGAAAATATAAACTCCTCGTACTAGGATTCCTTTTTGACGGAATTGGTATGCTTTCCCTTTTAATACCGGGTATTGGGGAGTTCACAGATTTGATTTGGGCACCAATAGCTGGTTGGTTAATGACAAGAATGTACAAAGGGAATCCCGGTAAAATAGCGGGATTTATAGCTTTCATTGAAGAAATTGTACCTGGCTTAGATGTGATTCCCTCATTCACCTTAATGTGGCTCTATACCTATGTTTTTAAGGCAGATAAGGAAATAACCATTGAAGAAGGCTAGGCTCTTAATTTCTCAACTTTTAGATGCCCACTATTTTATTCCCTGCAATAGTCCAACCGAATATTAACTATAAAGGAATACTTAATCCTATGTTTATGTTCCTTCCAATATTTGAAATATCATCTACTTTAAGTCTGGACAAATGCGAAATATAATCTTGGTTCAGAATATTCAAGGCTGTTACAACCAATTCAACATCTTGTTTAAAGAGTTTTACACTTGCGCCAAAACCAGCATTCAAAAGATTATAACCGTTTGTGGGAGTTTCAAAGGTTGCTACTTTATTTTGATCAAATATAGAATTCAACGTAATAAACGTATAACTATTTGTTATCCATTTTTGGGAATTATTAAATTCCAGCCTTATGGTATTACTTAGCTTATTTGCCGGAATTAAAGGCAAATAGTCATCATTATCTAATTGTCCTGTCACTGATTCGAAACTACTCTGCACATGCAACCAGTCCAAGGGGTGCGGATGAAAGTGAAAACCAATTTCGCCCCCGTATAAAGTTGCATCTTGTTGTATATAATTATATACCGGGTTATTATCTACAAATTCTCCGTTGGGCTCAATAAAAATATAATCATTTATAATGTTGTAAAAACCGTTGGCAAAGAATTCAAAATGTTGACTACTGTATTCCAGGGCAATGTCCGTTTGTACATTATTTTCATTCTTAAGATTTGGATTCCCAATTTCAAACCTATTTGTTCCTTCATGTATCCCGTTTGAAGTGAGTTCAGCCAAATTTGGTGCTCTAAACCCACTTGCAATGTTAATTCGACCTATTAAATTCTTTAATAGATCTATTCTGTAGCCCATTGCTGCATTAAAACTATTGAAATTTCTGTCTAATTCCGCGATATACCCTTCTTCACCCAAAATACCTGTTTCTTCACCTTTTATGGAGCGATTATCAAATCGCAGACCCAGTTGAATATCGCTTTTTTCGAAGTGAATATGAGAGGTTACTAAAATGCCAATATCATTGGTTAAGGCATCGGGAATTAATACTTCTTCTCCAAAGTTTTCGTTTTTCTGGTTCATCCCTTGAATGCCGGCAATTGTTTGCCAGCGGCCAATGCTTGGCAAGTTGTATTGGAGATTGTAACTAAATGTAGAAAGTTGCATATCCAGTGCTGGTTCTAAATTTGCCTGGTCTTCAGTAGGTATTTCAGTATCTTCCTCCTCCTCAAACTCTTTTCGACTATTGAAAATATAACCCAAGGTTAACCTTAGACTCGAGTTGTTAAAAAACAAATCACTTTTTGAGCTGACTATATGATTGTTTATTTCCTGATATGGCGTAATAGGTGTTCGCCCTAAATCCTGTATGCCGATTTCTTCCGGAATACCCAAATCTGAGCTATTTAAGTTATAGCGTAACTCTGTTTTAAATATTCCGAATTGATATCCGAGGGCTGTTTTAATATCAAATTCATTAAAACGAGAGTTTGTTACTCTTATATCATTTCCCCCTTTATAATCTGCATGGGACGCATACGAGCCCCTTACCAGAAATTTAAATCTTTCACCTGAAGTTTTGAAGCCGGCATTGGCATCCATACCTTGGGTATTCGTAAAATAATTTAAATTAACACTTCCTTCGGTCGAGTTCATATTGGCGAATTGCTCTGGATTTAAATAAAGAACTCCACCTAAGGCATCCGATCCATATAGGAGTGATGCAGGACCTTTGATAACTTCTACACTTTCGACACCTGAAGCGCCAATACCAAGACCATGCTCATCACCAAATTGTTGGTTCTCCAGACGTATACTTTGAGAGTATACCAATACTCTGTTTGAGCTCAAACCTCTGATAACAGGTTTTCCTATGCCTATACCTGTAGAAACGCTTTCCACACCGGGGATGTTCGTAATTCCATCTGCTAGTGTTATAGCCCCCATTTTTCTTAAAGCAACGACCTTAGCTTGCTCTACCTTCATTACGTTTTCTCGCTGTAATTTATGAAATGGAGTAGATACAATTACCTCTTCCATTTCAATAGCACTTGGTAATAGGACTATATCTAGTGTATTTATCCCCTCAGTAAGAGTAATTTCGGAAGAAAATGTTTGGTAACCCATAAAGGAAGCTATGATCTTATAGGTGCCAACCGGAAGATTTTCCATAGTATACGCACCATTGTCTCCCGTGACACTTCCTTTTTCTATTTGGGGCAAATACACGGAAACCTGTTCTAAGGGGCTACTTGAATCTTCTGCAGATATATTCCCTCTAAGAGTACACTGTGCGTTAATATTAAAATAAAATGATATAAAAAGTATTGAAAATATATATTTCATAACCTGGTTTAAATTGAATTAATAAAAATCTTGTAAATCGAGTTATGAAAACAAAGGCGGAGCTCTTAGCGAAAATAGTGGGGAACCTGATTCAGGAGTAAAGTTATAATAGAATGAAAAGTCATTTTTTATTGAAACCGCAGCGATTACTTGTATTTCAAAAAGAGGTAAATAAAAGTGATGCGAAAAATTAAATTTACTAAAATCACAATCTAATTCTTTAACATGAATATGGGACTCAAAAGCGTTATCGCAGTTCATTGTTAAATGATCTGACGCATGCATCAGTTGGATTACTGAAGGAAGTGCCAAAAAGAATATTAGCACTAATGAAACTATGGAAAATGATATTTTCTTATGATGCTTCATCACCGTACAAAGTAATCAAATAAAGCAATCACAAAAAGTTAAAGAAAGATTGATTTATTTAAATAGAAAACCCAATCCGATTCTTTCCAACATTTTTTTTTCAAAGTTCCAGAAAAATTTGAACTGACCAAAAAGCCATCCGAATAAGACCAACAGAATTTGGTAAAATGGGAAGATCAGTAATATTCTAAGAGTCCAGTATACCCAGCCGCTCCACCAGGTTTCAGGAAAGTTGCCTCTTTCCAAACCAATCCATCCAAGAAATGGTTTTGCAATATATACCGCTGCAGAACCAGTTATTGAGAATACGATAAGAATTATAATGAGTTGAAAACTGGATTCTATACCCCAGCGTTTTTTAAGTTTCTCCATGATTATTTAAATCGCTGCAAATATATTCATTTAATTCTGGGTGCAAACGGCCCCAGGCGTTGTTTGTATTTGCGTTGAAAATAAATAAAAAAATTATAAAGTTGATAGTTTACCTCATACCCATAATCAATATTAGGGTCATAGAAAATCTGTAACTGATAAATATTAGGATCATATTTCAAAGGCTGTTGAACTCTCTGATTCCAGTTAATAACAAAAATTCGATTTCTGTTTTCCATAAACTCCTGAGTATAATATCCCCTTGGTTGTGCTATACTTTGAAGCCAGGTGTTGAAACCAATTTCAAGAATAATTATTTCATATTCCAGACTGTCATTTTTAATGGAAATGGTGTCCTTGTCTTGCTGATTAAATACTTCCTTTTCCTCTTCAGAAATATCTACAACTTTTTTAGAGCCGGAACATTGCACAATAAATAATATCAAAACCAAACCTGTAAAAATTTTAATCAAAATTTTAAATTTCATAGTGGTAGAATATATATAATAATGTACAAAAAAAACCATTTGCTAAAACAAATGGTTTTGTTAATTAAATCAGAAAAGATAGAATTTTATTTTCCAAAAAGGCCGCCTAATAGGCCCCCTATACCACTTTTCTTTTTAGAACCCCCCATGACCATTCCTGCAACATCATCGAGAATACTGCCATCTCCATCTGTATCCAATAGCGTAGTAAGAAGACTCTGGTTTTGTTCTGGTTGTCCACCCAACATACTCCCCAGGAGATTATTCATTCCACTCGCATCACTAACTTTATTTTCAGAGGTTTGTTTAGCTAAAACACCCATAACAATCGGAGCTGCAATTTTTAGAATATTGGCAATGGAACCTGTATCTATTCCTGAGCGCTGGCTTAAGGCATTCTCAACATTAGCTTGTTTTCCACCAAATACATGACCTAATATACCCGCTCCATCGTCCATTACAGATTGGTCTACACCCCCACTGAAAAGTCCTCCTAAATCATCCAATATACTGCCGTCATGCTTAGAAGATAAAGCATTCATCAGTCCCTGGGCACCTTCTGGTGAAGCTACATTTTTTTTCATTGCTCCCAACAGTAATGGCATAGCCATACTTAATACATCTGCTGTTTTGTTTTCAGCTTGTCCGGTTTGGCCAGCTACTCCGCTTATCACCTGTTTTCCCACTGGACTGTTTAATAAATCTAATAATCCTTCCATTTTGATTAGTGTTTTTTAAATAATGTCGCAATGTACAAATTCTAACAATTCCAAAAGGAAGGTCTTTAGAAAATAAATTCAAAAATTACGATGCTTTAAAATTTATTCCGGGGTAAAGTTTTCAGGCTTTACCCTGTCATATTTAATGTTTATTCCTACTGCTTTCTACTAAACTTTACACAACATGGATAAATAAATATTGGTGGCTATTTATGGAATCTAGCCACGGTTAAGTTTCAACTATTTATCAGTTTAAGGTTTATTCGCTAAAATAATATGCTCTGTTTTTAGTTATCTTTGTGTATGAATTATTTAGAACTTCCGCCTCAACCCCATCCGTTAGTTTCTTATTTGCGCGTGGGTAAACTTTTGTATTGGTCTTTGGTGTTGTTTTTATTGGAATCCTGGTTCTACTGGGTTCAATTTGAGGGCTCTTTAGAACAATCTTCACTCTTTTGGGTGGCTTTTTGGTTTAGTTGTTTTCTTTTTTCCTTTGTGCACATATTCCTCGTGATAATGGACGGTTGGTCCAGGTTTCAAAATTATAAAAGAGCAAAAGATCTTTTTTTTATTCATGGATTCAATTCCAGGATACCCGAAATGTACCTGGGTTCAAAATGCCAGCGGAACGCTGCTATAGTGGCTGCAGAAGAGTTGGGTTATACAGATGAAATAATGGACTATTTTCACGGCAGGGGAATAAGATGGTATCATTATATACCCTATTTTATGCTTCATGATCCATTATTTCTATTTCGAAATTACTTTTGGGAAAGGACTTTTCTTGAAAAGGTATATGAATCTAAATTTGACTACAGGAGACTACATCTGGAGCGCGCAATATGATACTTGAAGCCAGGAATATTAATAAATCCTATGGTTCCCTTGAAGTTCTGAAAAATGTAACTATAGAATGTCACAAAGGCAAAATCTATGGGCTTATCGGGGCTAATGGTGCCGGAAAGACTACTTTATTTCGCATTCTATTAGGACTAATTAAACAAGACACCGGCACCATAGAAATAGATTCTGAAGGAATTAAACCTATTGGAGGTATTGTAGAGAAACCGGCTCTATATGGATATCTTTCTGCATACGGCAACTTAAAGGTTTTTGCCCAGATTCAAAGATTAAAGCTTACAAAAGAATTGTTTTACCAATCCATGAATCAGGTTGGGCTTTCACCAGAACGATCGGATGCAGTAAAAAATTATTCCCTGGGGATGAAGCAGCGCCTTGGTTTGGCCATTGCTTTATTAAATAACCCGGACTGTATTGTATTAGATGAACCTTTTTCAGGTTTAGATCCCATGGGAATTTCTGCACTTCATGAACTGATTAAAAAGCTTAGCAGAGAAAATCAAATAACAATAATTATCTCGTCTCACATAGTTCATGAATTAGCAGATCTGTGTGATAACCTTTATGTTCTGAATGACGGAGAAATTATTAAATCGGGATCAGCCAATAGTTTGCTCAAGGAAAATGTTACTACCTATAAAATTGTCGGAAAGAATTTGGAAATATCTGAAGTATTGAAAAGTACGGAAGTCGTTTATTTAAAGAACGCGGTTTTTGTTTCACTAAAAAATTCGAATATTTCTGAGGTTCTTCAAAAAATGATAGAAGAGGGCGTCGAAGTCACGTCATGCATTCCACAAACAGATTTTAAAGCCTTATTCGGCAGGGAACGAGTATGATATCATTAATCCGTTCAGAGATTTATAAAATTAGCAAGCAAAGTAAAACACTCTATGCGCTTGCTGCTATTCTCATAATTGAGGGATTTGTTATTATGAGTGCCTATTATCAAGGGGCAGGTATCATAGACCTCTTATTGGATAATCTCAAAGACTCTTTTGAGTTCAGGGGAAATCTGTTAAATGGGAACTTGATTATTTACCTGATTTTGAATTCGTTATGGTTTCATGTCCCATTAATACTTATGATTATTATTTCAGGGTTTTTAACTTCAGAATATAAGGACAAGACCATAGAGACAGTGATGCTTCAACCGGTTAACAAGTTAGATTTTATACTGAGTAAATATATAGTTTCTATAGTATTTACACTTTTAATTGTTCTGATCCTGGCGGTTAGCACCTTTTTCATTTCCTATTGGATTTTTGGATATGGGGATTTGGTCGTGTATTTAGATGGATTAAATTTTTTCAAATCAGATGATGCATTTTACCGATTAATAAACGCATTTTTATCAGGTTCAATAACTATGATTTTCTTTTCGGTGGTAAGTTTAACACTTGCTGTTATTTTGAAAGATGCTACAAAAACATGGATTGTAGCTGCTATTTTTTTGATATGCAGTAATCTGTTGTTAAAAATGGACTTTAATAATGATATTGTCAATGAATTATTTTTTTCTAAACTAACTGATAGCTGGCAGTATTTTTTCTATTATGAAATACCGTATTCAACCATTTACTTTAAAAATTTGTTATTGTTGGGTTATTCAATTGTGGTTATGATAATCGGAATACTAATTTTTAAACGAAGAGACATTCAGTAATGAAAAGATTTTATTTTTTGTTGGTTTTACTTGCAAGTCTGAACTCTATTAATAGTCAGGAGATTGATAGTGATCTGATAATAATAAAGCAGCGTATGGATTCGATTAAGTCATATGAAGCGCAAATAAAGCTTGATGTAGATATAAGTTTTATAAATATGCCATCAAAATATGGGAAAGTTAAATATAGACAAGGTGAATCTACCAAGGTTACTTCCCAGGATTTTATTATGCTTCCGAAACGGGGATTGGATCTTACCTTAAATGAACTCTTTCAGCATCCATTTATTACTGTTGACAGGGGAGAAGACACGCATAAAGGCGTTAATTGCAAGGTTATCAACCTAATTCCCACCTCTTCAAAATCTGACTTCTCCATAGCCACAATTTTTATGGATACCAAAGCAAAAAGAATAGTAAAATCTGAAATAAGCACAAAAATGGAAGGAGTATTTACTACCTCTCTGGATTATAATAATATTGTTGATGTTCTTCCAACTGCTATTGAGGTTGAATTTGCTGTTAATAGTATAAAAATACCTCTGCGTTTTCTGGGGAAAGAAACTGAAGTTGATCGTAAAGCTATTAAAGAGGAAGGATCCAAATCTGGCAAGATCTTTTTAACGCTATCGGAAGTTCAAATTGCAAGATGAATTCCCGGAACATGATTAAACAATCCCCTGCTAAAGAATTAATTTACTTATAAGACCTAAACCTAAACTTGAGAATTATTTTTGTGCTCCGCTTTATTTTAATAGCGCAATAATTTGATTTGCCAGTTCCAGACCAATCCTATCCTGAGCCTCAGCTGTGGCGGCACCAATATGGGGAGTAAGCGAAATTTTAGAATGCATGAGAATTTTAATTTCAGGAGAAGGTTCAGATTCAAAAGTGTCTAAGCCCGCAAATGCAACCTTGCCACTCTCCAATGCTTCAATGAGAGCAACTTCATCAATAACTCCGCCTCTGGCCGCGTTTACTATACCAACCCCGTTTTGCATAATTTCAAATTCCTTTTTACCTATAATATATTCTTTTTGTGCCGGTACATGAACCGTAATAAAATTTGAATTTTTCAATACTTCTTCCTTAGTCTTATTTTCAAAATTAAAACTAACGGATTGTCCATCAAAGAAAGGTACTTTAATAGTTGCGGAATCTATGAATGGGTCGTGGAATATAACATTCATGCCAATTCCTATTGCAATTTTTGCAGTAGCCTGTCCTATTCGTCCAAACCCAATTACTCCGAGAGTTTTACCACGCAACTCAATGCCTTTGGCATAGGATTTTTTTAATTTTTTAAAATTACTGTCTCCTTCGAGAGGCATATTTCTATTGGCATCATACAGGAACCGAACCCCGCCAAACAAGTGAGCAAAAACTAATTCGGCTACAGATTCTGATGAAGCGGCCGGCGTATTAATTACATGTAAGCCTTTTTCCTTAGCATAGGCTACGTCAATATTATCCATACCCACACCACCTCTGCCAATGAGCTTTAAAGAAGGGCAATTATCTATTATATCCTTACGAACCTGAGTAGCACTTCTAACCAGGAGACCAACAATATTATTTGAATTGATATAGTTTATCAACTGCTCCTGAGCAACTGTGGTTGTAATTACCTCAAATCCGGCTGCTTCCAAGGCTGAAATTCCATTTTGTGATATCCCGTCGTTAGCAAGTATTTTCATCCTCTGATGTTCTTAGTTATACTTTAAATTGTTTGATTATTATATCAAGTATTTATCCTCTTCTTTCCAGGTCGCTCATTACATCAACTAAGACTCCCACGCTTTCCAGTGGAAGTGCATTGTACATTGATGCGCGATAGCCCCCTACAGATCTATGGCCATTTAATCCATTAATCCCTGCTTCTTTCCACATTTCATCAAAGGTATCTTTAAGAGATTCGTCTGTTAACGTAAATGTTGCATTCATATTGGAACGATCTTCTTTTTTCGCAAACCCATTAAACAAAGGATTAAGGTCAATCTCAGAGTAAATGAGACCGGCCTTTTTTTCATTGATTTCTTCAATCGCCGCTATTCCGCCCATATCTTTCAACCATTGTAGTGTAAGCATTGATACGTAAACGGCAAAAACAGATGGAGTATTAAACATACTGTCCTTACTCAAATGAACCTGATAATCTAACATAGAAGGAATTTTTCTGGAAACGTGCCCTAAAATTTCATCCTTTACGATCACTAAAGTTGTGCCCGCAGGGCCCATATTCTTTTGCGCTCCGGCATAGATGACATCAAATTTCGAAAAATCCATTTGTCTTGAGAAAATATCGGAACTCATATCACAGATTAAGGGAACCTTTGTATTTGGAAATTCTTTTATCTGTGTTCCAAAAATAGTATTGTTAGAAGTGAGATGCAGGTAATCCAGATCATTAGGAACCACATAACCCTTTGGGATATAGTTAAAATTTTTGTCTTTTGAAGAAGCAACTTCTGATACATCACCTAACATCTTTGCTTCCTTTATTGCTTTTGAACTCCAGGTTCCGGTATTTACATATCCCGCTTTGTTCTCCAAAAAATTATAAGCTACCATAAGAAACTCTAGACTTGCACCGCCTTGTAAGTACAAAGACTTATATCCTTTACCTTCCAGTCCCAAAAGTTCAAGGGCTAAAGACCTTGCTTTTTCCATAATGGCAACAAATTCTTTGCTACGATGCGATATTTCAATCAATGAAAGGCCAATACCATCCAATTCAACTACTGCCTCTGATGCCTTTTGCATTACTTCTTTTGGTAATATACATGGGCCTGCACTAAAGTTATGTTTTTTCATCTTTAACCTATTTTTTAGAGGTCCTAAAGGTCATAAATAATAACGAAAAACTAATGAGGATTATAGATTATTTTCCATTAGGTTTTTAACAGGAATTCCACAGTGTCAATACCGTCTGCATAATCCCATAGATCCGGTTTTTGGGTTTTACCAAAGGGGATTGAATTTTCAATTATATCATTTCCAACAATACACTGAATCTGATCTCTATCCTCTGCAAGTTTTATTTTCAATTCTTCAATAGTTGAGTATCTCTTATAGAATGCTGTACCAATAGGGGAGGCATATCCCATATCTTCTTTTAGTAGGAAAAAACCATTATCCAGAAACTGGAATTCACTCATCAGATAGACAGCTTTATTATAATCATAATTATTTGCATATTTATTCTGGTCCATTAAATTTTGATATGTGCTTATACTATCATAAAAATTATCAAAACTGTAGTCCTGAGGTACAAATAATTTAGAGACATTACGGCAACCTAATCCGTAATAACGAAATATATCTTCTCCGAGCCCATTAAGTTGTTCTTTAGTTTCCTCTCCTGTAAGTATGGCAATGGAATTTCTATTTTTTCTAATGATATTGGGTTTATTGCCAAAGTAATGAGCGAAATAGCGAGCCGTATTATTACTTCCTGTCGCAATGACAACATCAAATTTTTTTAACCTGCCCTCACTAAAGGCTATTTCATTGGCCAGTTCGGGTTCAATATGTATTAAATAATTAGCAATAAAGGGCAAGAGAATATTATCGCTCGATGAACATTTTGCGAGAACACTGTTTCCACTTAAAAGGGCGGCAACAAAATCATGGAAACCCACAAGAGGAATATTTCCTGCCATTATTACCGCTACTGTTTTGTGTTTATTAGTCGTAAGTGAATAATTTTTTAACCATGAATTAAGGGTTTTTTCCGTAAGCTGCTCCGCCCATGCATTTATAGCAAACATTACTTGCTGTTTAGTAAACCAACCATTTTTATGACCTGCTAGATTGATAGCATTATCAAATCTTATTTGCCATTCATTGCTTTCATCTGCGGAACCTGAATTGGCCAAAGAAGTTTTGGTAAAATTCCTAAGAAATTCGCCAAGTTTAACAAAAGCATTAAGTCGTTGATCTAGTGTGGCCATTATATATTTGTGCAATAGTGTTCTAGGATTTACCTTTGCGCAAAAATATGCATGCCGGAACATTGTAGCAACAATAAAGGCAAGTATATTGCATATTAAAAGAAAAAGAAAATTATGGCTATTATTATTACAGACGAGTGCATTAATTGTGGCGCTTGCGAACCCGAATGTCCAAATACCGCAATATATGAAGGTGCAGATGAATGGCGTTATAAAGATGGAACCTCTCTGAAGGGAGAGGTAGTATTGCCGGATGGAAATGTGGTAAACGCAGATGAGGTACAGGAGCCAATTAGTGATGAAATATACTACATTGCCCCGGATAAATGTACTGAATGCATGGGGTTTCATGAAGAACCTCAATGTGCTGCAGTATGTCCGGTAGATTGCTGTGTGCCGGATGAAGATAGAGTAGAAACGGAGGATGAACTATTGGCCAAGCAAAGATTAATGCATCCCGAATAACGAGGCTATTTTAGTTATTCTCGATCATTTTCGCTGCTAATTCTTTAATCAGTTTTGCGCAGACCATTCCTGTTATGTCATTTATATCTCTTGTTGGATTGTATTCCACAATATCGGCACCAAATATGGGAACATTTATTGCCTGTATGATATTTAGAAGTTCACGGGTACTTAAACCACCAGGTTCGTGATGGGAAACACCCGGGGCATAAGCAGGATCTAATACATCCATATCCAGAGATATATATACCGGATTTTTTAATTCTAAAGACGTTGCTTTATGAATATGTCTCATTTCTATGGTTTCAACATCATATTTTTTTGATTGTTCACGCTGATGCATTGAAAGTGTCCTTATGCCAATTTGAATTAGTCTGTTGATCAATTTTTCTTCCATGATTCTTGCAAACGGACAAGCGTGAGAAAATTTATCTCCTTCAAATATGTCATACAGGTCGGCATGAGCATCGATATGTATCACATCTACTCGTCCATGTATCCTATTAAAAGCTTTTATAACCGGGTAAGTAATTGAATGATCCCCTCCTAAAGTCAATAAGTGCTCACTATTCTTTAAATTTTTAAAAGTTAAATTTTCGATATCGAAATAGGTGTCTATTTCAAAGTCTCCTTTGTCATCAAAAATTTCAGGCGCTATTTCCCGGCCGTTTTCAGCAAAGTAATTGGCAGATGGACTCATAAACAAACTTCTAATTTTGGGAGGTGCCAGGGCAGGACCTTTTAAATAAGACGACTTCTCATCGTATAAAATTCCCTGAAGGATAATTTTCTTCATAATGGCAGTTTAAATGATTCTAAATATACAGGTAAAAACTATATTTGCACCCAAATTATGGCAAGCTGGTTTTAGCTGCCAGATGTTTCTAAGATAGAATAGATGAAAGCAGGTATTGTAGGACTCCCCAATGTTGGCAAGTCAACTCTTTTTAATTGTTTATCCAATGCAAAGGCACAAAGTGCCAATTTCCCATTTTGCACGATTGAACCAAATATAGGTGTGGTCAATGTTCCCGATCCAAGGTTGGAAAAATTGCAGGAACTTGTAAATCCTGAAAGGGTTATTCCCGCAACGGTGGAAATTGTGGATATTGCCGGACTAGTAAAAGGTGCAAGCAAGGGAGAAGGATTAGGGAATCAATTTTTAGGAAACATAAGAGAAACTGATGCAATTTTACACGTGTTGCGATGTTTTGATAATGATAATGTAGTTCATGTAGATGGCTCTATAGACCCTATCAGGGATAAAGAGACCATAGATATGGAATTGCAGCTAAAAGACCTGGAGACGGTTGAGAAGAAGTTAGACAAAGTAAACAGGGCGGCCAGAACAGGGAATAAAGAGGCTCAAAAAGAAGTTGCTGTGCTTCAAATTGTAAAAGAGGGTTTAGAGGCCGGAACATCTGTGCGTGCTATAGAATTTGATGGAGATGACAGAAAAGATTATGTGCAACCTTTGCAGTTTATTACAGACAAACCGGTTCTTTATATCTGCAACGTAGACGAAGCATCTGCAGTTTCCGGAAATTCTTATGTAGAACAGGTGAAAGATGCAGTTGCCAATGAAAAATCAGAGGTGCTTGTCCTGGCTGTAGGTACTGAAGCCGATATAACTGAACTGGATACTTACGAAGAACGACAAATGTTTTTGGAAGATTTAGGTTTAACTGAAGCGGGCTCAGCCAAAATGATAAGGGCTGCTTATTCACTATTGGATCTTCAAACATATTTTACGGCAGGAGTTAAAGAAGTGAGGGCGTGGACCATCAAAATAGGCTCCACGGCACCACAGGCAGCTGGGGTTATCCATACCGATTTTGAAAAAGGATTTATTCGTGCTGAGGTTATTTCCTATGACGACTATATTTCCTACGGAAGTGAAGCAAAAGTCAAAGAAGCTGGAAAAATGCGTGTGGAAGGAAAGGATTATATCGTAAAGGACGGGGACGTAATGCATTTTAGGTTTAATGTTTAATTGCCCAACTAACTGATTTTATCATTTATGCCCGTTCAATAAAGCCGCTATCAACAATGAGGGACGTTTTATTGTTAATTACTTTCTATTACGCCCATTTTGATTTCTGCCCTGAAATTTTATATTAGCATTAGTAATCCCCAAATATTATGGCAGAACTACAATATACCGAAGAAAACATAAGATCTCTAGACTGGAAGGAGCATATCCGTCTTCGTCCCGGTATGTATATTGGAAAACTCGGTGATGGCTCTTCTGCGGATGATGGTATCTATATCTTATTAAAAGAAACTATTGATAACTGCATTGATGAGTTTGTCATGGGCGCAGGCAAAACGATTGAAATTTCCATACAAGGCGAGAAAGTTACTGTCAGGGATTATGGCCGTGGGATACCACTAGGCAAAGTTGTTGACGTTGTTTCTAGAATGAATACCGGTGGCAAATACGATACACGTGCTTTCAAAAAATCTGTTGGCCTTAATGGAGTAGGAACAAAAGCCGTTAATGCATTATCTACCTATTTTAAAGTAGAATCTAATCGGGATGGCAGATCTAAATCTGCTGAATTTGAAACCGGCGAATTAGTCAATGAAGAGCTTTTAGAGGAGACTTCCAGACGAAGAGGAACCAAAGTTACATTTATTCCGGATGAGACAATATTTAAAAAATACAAATACAGAAATGAGTATGTAGAGCGCATGCTCAGAAACTATACATATCTGAACCCGGGACTAACCATTGTTTTTAATGGGGAGAAATTCATTTCACAGAATGGACTAAAGGATTTATTGGAAGATAATAATGCCAAAGAGGACTTATTATATCCTATAATTCACTTAAAAGGGCATGATATTGAAGTAGCTATTACGCATAGTAGAACCCAATATAGTGAGGAATACCATTCTTTTGTTAATGGACAACACACTACTCAGGGAGGTACGCATCAGTCAGCATTCAGAGAAGCTATCGTAAAAACAATAAGAGACTATTACGGAAAGAATTATGACGCTTCTGACATTAGGAAATCAATTATTTCCGCCATATCCATAAAGGTTATGGAGCCCGTTTTTGAAAGTCAGACAAAAACCAAGTTAGGCTCAACAGATATGGGAGGGGGTCTCCCAACGGTAAGAACATACATCAATGATTTTATTGGAAAGCAACTTGATAATTATCTTCACAAGAATTCCGAAGCGGCAGAGCAAATACAAAGGAAGATTGTTCAGGCCGAGAAAGAACGCAAGGAACTTTCAGGGATTAGAAAGCTAGCTCGGGCAAGAGCTAAAAAAGCAAGTTTGCACAATAAGAAGTTGCGCGATTGCAGATTGCACCTGGGAGATATGAAAAGTGAAAGACGCTTAGAATCTACCTTATTTATTACTGAAGGTGATTCAGCTTCTGGTTCTATAACTAAATCAAGAGATGTAAATACACAGGCGGTATTTAGTCTTCGAGGGAAACCACTGAATTCCTACGGAATGTCTAAAAAGATAGTCTATGAAAATGAAGAATTCAATTTACTTCAGGCTGCTCTCAATATAGAGGAATCCCTTGAGGATTTGCGTTACAATAATATTGTAATCGCTACCGATGCGGATGTGGACGGAATGCACATTAGATTATTGCTAATTACTTTTTTTCTTCAGTTCTTCCCTGAATTAATAAAAGAGAATCACCTATATGTTTTGCAAACCCCCTTATTTAGGGTAAGAAATAAAAAAGAAACTTATTATTGCTATAGTCAGGACGAAAAGAATGAAGCAATTGCAAAGTTGAAAGGAAAACCAGAAATCACACGCTTTAAAGGACTGGGTGAAATTTCACCTGATGAATTTAAACACTTTATAGGAGACGATATACGCTTAGAGCCGATTATGCTCGATAAAGCATTATCTATTGAAGAACTTTTAAAGTTTTATATGGGAAAAAATACCCCTGACCGTCAGGAATTTATTATTGAAAACCTTAAAGTAGAAGTGGATTTAATAAAAGATAACCAGTTATAAATTAGAATAATACTTTTCTTTCTTTATGGAGGATAATGGTGAAGTAAATGAAGTGCATGAAGAAGACCACGGCAATGACCAGGAGGCACTTACCCGGGTTACGGGTATGTATAAGGATTGGTTTTTAGATTATGCTTCTTATGTAATTTTAGAAAGGGCAGTACCGGCTATTGAAGACGGTTTCAAACCCGTGCAACGGAGAATTATGCATGCGCTCAAAGAGCTGGATGATGGCAGGTATAATAAAGTTGCCAATGTAGTTGGACATACCATGCAATATCATCCTCATGGCGATGCCAGCATAGCGGATGCTATGGTACAGATAGGCCAGAAGGATCTTCTTATTGATACTCAGGGAAACTGGGGCAACATTTTAACAGGAGATAGCGCGGCTGCATCCCGCTATATTGAAGCCAGACTATCCAAATTTGCACTGGACGTAGTTTTTAGTCCAAAAATTACGGAATGGCAGTCATCCTATGACGGCAGAAAGAAAGAGCCGGTTAACCTTCCTGTTAAATTTCCCTTATTATTGGCCCAGGGTGCTGAGGGTATTGCGGTAGGTTTATCTACCAAGATCCTCCCTCATAATTTCAATGAGATTATTGACGGATCTATTAAGCATTTGAAAGGCCAACGGTTTAAGCTGTTTCCCGATTTCCCTACTTCAGGAATTATTGATGTTACTAACTATAACGATGGATTGAGAGGAGGCAAAGTCAGGGTGAGGGCTAAGATTTCTCAGATGGACAAGAATACCTTGGTTATTAGTGAAATACCTTATGGCACGAATACCTCTTCATTAATAGATTCTATCCTCAAAGCAAATGACAAAGGCAAGATAAAAATAAAGAAGATTGAAGATAATACTGCAGCACAGGTAGAGATACTTATTCATTTACCCAGCGGTATTTCGCCAGATAAAACTATAGATGCCCTTTATGCTTTTACCTCCTGTGAATCTTCAATTTCTCCTTTAGGTTGCATTATAGAGGATAACAAACCATTATTTATTGGAGTTACCGAAATGCTTCGGCGTTCTACAGATAATACTGTGGAGATGCTTAAAGCCGAATTAGAGATACAGTTATCAGAACTTCAGGAACAATGGCATTTTGCTTCACTGGAACGAATATTTATTGAGAACAGGATCTATAGGGATATAGAAGAGGAGGAAACATGGGAAGGAGTCATAAGTGCTATAGATAATGGGCTTAAACCCCATATAAAACATCTAAAAAGGGATGTGACAGAAGAGGATATTGCAAGGCTTACGGAGATCAGGATTAAAAGAATATCCAAATTTGATTTAGATAAAGCGCAGCAATATATTGATAGTCTGGAAGATAAAATTGCCCAAACAAAAAACAACCTCACTAATTTGATAGATTTTGCAATTTCATATTTTAAGGAATTGAAAAGTAAATATGGTAAAGGCAGAGAACGCAAATCTGAAATTAGAATTTTTGATGATATTATAGCTACGAAAGTGGTTATCAGGAATACTAAGCTTTATGTAAACAGGGAGGAAGGTTTTATAGGAACTTCTCTAAAACGGGACGAGTATGTGACAGACTGCAGTGATATAGATGATATCATTGTATTTACCAAAAGTGGTCATATGATGATTACTAAAGTTGATTCTAAGACATTTATTGGAAAAAACATAATTCATGTAGCAGTCTTTAAGAAAAAAGACCAGCGAATGACCTATAATATGATCTATAAGGACGGAAGAGGAGGGTCTAGCTATGTCAAACGCTTTAATGTTACGTCAATTACCAGAGATAAGGTTTACGATCTTACAGCCGGTAAAAATAACTCTGATGTTAGCTATTTTTCTGCAAATCCCAATGGGGAAGCAGAAATAGTTACCATTTTTCTAAGACAAGTCGGTAACATAAAAAAATTGAAGTGGGATTTGGATTTTGCCGATGTGACCATAAAGGGGCGTGGATCAAAAGGAAATATTGTCACCAAATATTCAGTTAAAAAAATAGAGCTCAAGGAAAAAGGACTTTCAACCCTTAAACCCCGTAAATTGTGGTTTGATGATACAGTGCAGCGACTTAATGTGGATAACAGGGGAGAGCTCATGGGTGAGTTTACCAGTGAAGATCGTCTGCTTATAATTAATCAAAAAGGAATACTAAAAGTCGTTATTCCGGAGCTGACTATGCGTTTTGATGATGATATTATTGTGTTAGAAAAATGGATTCCAAATAAACCTATATCGGTAATTTACTGGGAAGGTAGCAAGGAATTATTTTACCTAAAACGATTTCTTGTCGAAAACTCGGATAAAGAAGACAAAATAATCACCGACCATCCAAAATCTTATCTCGAAAAAGTATTTACGGATTATCGACCCATGGCGGAATTAGTATTTCCTAAAAAACGGGGCATGGACCGCAAAGAAAACCAGGTGATTAATATTGAGGAGTTTATAAGCATAAAGGGTAGTTCTGCAATGGGAAATCAGCTAACCAAAGATAAGGTACTGGAGATAAACGCATTGGAACCCTTACCTTATGAGGTGCCGGAAGTTCCGGAAACTTTGGATATTGAGGTTGTCGATGAAGAAAATATACTACCTGAGTCAAAAGGATTAAATGTAAAACCTAAAAAAAAGGGTAGCAATAAGGTAAATCCCAAAGACAATCCTAATAAGAATGATGAGGAAGGTCAAACAACGCTTTTTTAGCAAAAAAAGATTATTAATCTTGTATTATCAGAATCAAACTAGTTTTAACTTGTAAATTGGGTTTGTTTTGTCTATACTTACCAAATTTCTTATAAAAAAAGAGAAAACTTCAATATTAGTATGACTTTTACGAATCCCCTGATCTATGGTGTACCCTGTTTCATAGCACTAATTATTCTAGAACTTATTTACAGCAAAACACACGGAGACGATCATCTTTACAATTGGAAGGATTTATTTGCCAGCGGTGCTATGGGAATAGGCGCTGCGCTAATAGGACCAATCTTTAAAGTAATTTTTGCGATAGCACTATTTGAGGTTACCTATGAATTTTTAAATCCTATAAATGATGGTATTCGGACGAATATCCTAGGATATGAATCTTTTGGATATGCCTGGTATGTCTGGTTGCTTTGCATGTTCGCAGACGATTTTACTTACTATTGCTTTCATAGGGCAAACCATGAAATAAGGCTGTTTTGGGCTGCTCATATTGTTCATCATTCTTCTGATAATTTTAATTTAGGAACTGCGGTGCGCAATGGGTGGTTCACAATATTTTATAAACCCTTTTTCTATTTGTGGATGCCCGCAATTGGATTTCCACCTGAAATGGTTCTGATTTGTATTGGTATAGAGATTATGTGGCAGTTTCAATTGCACTCGGTCTATATTCCTAAAATGGGTTTCCTTGAAAAAATATTTAATACACATACCATGCACCAGGTGCATCATTCTCAGGATGTAGAGTATCTGGACAAGAATCATGGCGGAATCCTCAATATTTTTGATAAGATCTTCGGGACCTGGAAAGAATTAAACGACGGCAAATCAATTAAATATGGTGTAATTCATCCGCCTAACTCCTACAATCCAATGGTGATCCTAACCCATGAGTATAAGGATATATGGAAAGATGTAAAGAAATCTAAAAAAATATCCCATGCCTTTATGTATGTATTCGGTCCTCCTGGTTGGAGCCACGACGGCAGTACACTGACTGTTAAGCAGCAGCAAAAGTTAATGGAAAAAGAAAAGTTATTAAACCCTTCAGAGGGGGTAGTAATCCAAAAAAAGGCAATTTAGTATTTAATGCTATCCCGGTTTTAAGTATCCTCGTCAGGAACACCCCCGGTTTCAATTTGTTTACGCATCTTCATATTTAAGAACTCTACTAGTAAGGAGAAAGCTATCGCGAAATATAAATATCCTTTAGGAATAGCCCCAATCTCCTGATTGAAGATTCTTGCATGACTCAGATGTGCAGCTTCAACTATAAGCATAAATCCTATAAGAATTAAAAAGGAAAGGGCCAGTATTTGCATTGAAGGATGATTATTAATAAAAATCCGGATCGAATTAGCAAACACCATCATGATTATTATGGAAATAACAACTGCTATAACCATTAGCACAAGGGCATCCATAGGCTTCTCACCAATACCGTTGGTCATACCTACAGCCGTTAATATTGAATCTATAGAAAATATAAAATCAATGATAACTATTTGCACAATTGCTCTGGTGAGACTGGTAATATTCTTGGATTTTAGTACCTCTTCGTCATGTTCCGGCATCTCTACCTTTTCATGAATTTCTGAAGTACTTTTATATAATAGAAAAATACCTCCAAAAAATAATATTAACGCCTGGCCACTTATCCCTATAGAGATCCAGGAGTTATTGATATAATAAAACGGGATCTTTAAGCCAATAAGAAAAGAGACAGCAAATAATAGTATAATACGCTGCACCATGGCCAGCACTAAACCAAAATTAGTTGCTTTGCGTTGATCTTTCTGAGGTAATTTATTTGCAGCAATAGATATAAACACAATATTGTCTATGCCTAATACTATCTCTAAAAATGTCAGGGTTAGCAGAGCTACCCAGGCATCCGCACTAGTTAAAATTTCAAACATAGTTACTTTATTTTTATGGCTGTTCCCACAGATTTATTTGTTTTCCCCACAATCCCGTACTCAAAAGTATAAGAGCTATCTGTTGTTGATCTTATTTTCATATGAATTGATTTCTCTTCCGCCATATTTCTTGGATTTAATTTCTTCACTATATATTCACAGTCATTTATCCACCTTAAGGATGAGGTGTCGCTTTTACCTTCATAATAATCGATTTCAATATTTTCATAGCGAACAAATGTGGTAGTCTTTTCTTCATCATTTATTACTGAAGTAAACGTAAAAGTACCATATTTAAAAGCCTGGCAGTCTCTTTTGGGTTGGTAACATGAGCTCATGATAATTAAAAAGAAAACAAAGACTAAGGGCCATTTCATATATTGCAAAATAACAAAATAGAATGGAAATCTAAGGCGGGTTTTATATGAATTTACGAAGTACAGCTGCTATTGCCCTAAATTTTTATTAAATGATTCAAAGCTACCGTCCTCATAGAAAATAATTATTTTTTTAATTGATTTGGATTTGGAAGAAGATTCTGAAGATAATTCAGGTTCAGCAGGGTGGTGAGGAGCTCTTTCTTTTTGAACTGCCGGAAATGAACCTTTTCCATTAAGCAGCCAATAAAGATTTACCTCCGGAAACGACTTAACAACTTTTAGGACGAATTCCAGGCTGGGTTTGTTTCTGCCGGTAAGTAAATGGGAAATAGTAGATCTCTGAACCGCTATCTTATCTGCAAAAGCAGATGCAGAAAGTCCGTAATAATTCATTACTTTCTCCAAGCGCCGTACAAATTCTTCTGTGTTTACCATTGTACAATATTTAATTTAATTAATCGTATACTTCTCGTAATATGAACCATTAAAACACCTTAAAATATTATATAAACAATTTATTTAAAGCTATATAAAATACTGAAATAGAATAGATTAAATAATATTATAAAAGTTTAGCCCTAAATTGTTTACAAAGGTATTCAAATCACGAAATTTCTCTACCAATGTTGTTTACAAATGTAACTAATTTAATCACATTTGTAATTGATTTTGCCTTTACATTTGCAATTCAATTTAACTCTATTGTGAACTTTTCTACTTTAAATTATGAGGATATAAAAGAGCCTTCTGTTCATGGAAGATATATTAGTCGTTCGCAATTGGATTCTTTTATTAATAGTAATTCAATTAAGAAGAAAATATCCCCAATAGGTAAATCCGTAGAAAGCAGACCTATTCATAAGGTAGCATTAGGTAATGGTAAGACTAAAATCTTAATTTGGTCCCAGATGCACGGAAATGAAACAACAACCACAAAGGCTGTCCTGGACTTAATTAACTACTTGAATAAAAATAGTGATCTAACCAGTAAAATATTATCATCGGTAACAATAACTATAGTTCCCGTCTTAAATCCTGACGGTGCAGTTGCTTACACCCGGGTGAATGCGAATAATATTGATTTAAACAGGGACGCATTGGAGTTAAGTCAACCAGAAAGTAAAGCCCTAAGTGATTTATACAATGAAATAAAGCCTGATTATTGTTTTAATCTGCATGATCAGCGTACAATTTATAATGTGGGCAGTTATGAGAAACAGGCAACTTTGTCGTTTTTAGCTCCTGCACACGATATTGACCGTAAGATTTCAGCCAGCAGAGAAGAAAGTATGAAAATTATTGTCGCCATGCACAAAGCGCTGTCAACTCTACTACCGAATCAGATTGGCAGATATGATGATGCCTATAATCCTAATTGCGTGGGAGATACATTTCAACTTCTGGGAACACCTACCATATTATTTGAAGCAGGTCATTACCCTGGAGATTACGAAAGAGAGAAAACGCGGGAATTTATATTTTATGCCTTAATAAAGGCATTATCAGTAATAGCCCGGAATAAAATTCAGGAATACAACCTGGATGATTATTTTAATATCCCTGAAAATAGCAAGCAGTATTTTGATTTATTGATTAAAAATGCACATCTTATAAATAGTAAATATGATGAAAATGTAGGTATACTTTATAAAGAGGTTTTGCATGGGGAATCTATAATTTTCGATCCATATATTGAGGCTACAGGTAGTTTAAAGGATTATTTTGGACATAAAATTCTTGATTGTTCAATTCCAAATGACCTCGACTACCTAAAATCGGATAAAAAATTATCTCAACTCCTTTTTTAAATTATATCACGAAAAAACGGTAATTTTTTGCATATAACTCAAAAATACGTAGTATTTATTACATTTAAATTCTTAAATTTATCGCCAAGTAAAAATTACTCTAACTATGGGCAAGATAAAATTAGACGAAATAGACCATCAAATTCTGGATATGTTAATTGATAATACCAGAACACCTTTTACAGATATTGCCAAAAAATTATTGATATCTGCGGGAACGGTTCATGTTAGAGTAAAAAAAATGGAAGAAGCCGGGATTATTCGAGGATCGTCACTTACTCTGGATTATGTGAAACTGGGTTACGCTTTCATAGCCTATGTAGGCATCTTTCTGGAAAAAACACATCAAACCAAGTTTGTATTGGAAAGATTGAATCAAATTCCAAATGTTACTGTGGCTCATATTACAACTGGTAAATTCAATATCTTCTGTAAAATAAGGGCAAAGGATACCAACCATGCAAAAAATATCATTTTTAAGATAGATGATATTGAGGGAATAAGCCGAACAGAGACCATGATCTCTCTGGAAGAGAGCATTAATGACAAAAAACGTTTGATGCATACCATTTTTAATGAATTATAAATGGATAAATGAAATTAAACTAGACTTCTTAATTTCTTGTCACATCGGTTAACTCAATTGATATTATTGGTATTTTGAATAACCTCCCGGTACTATAAAAAATTACAGTGAAAACCTTTAGTTTCTTTATTAACGAATATGAAAAGTTCCGAACTCCAGAAAGAAGATTTTAATCCCTATTATGCACCTTATTTAGCTGCTTTGGGTGATGTAAAATTAGTTGAAACCTTGAAAAAACAATTGGAGAATTTTCCCTCATTTATTTCGAGTATTCCTGAATACAAATTAAATTATAGCTATGGTGAAGGTAAATGGACAATAGCACAGGTTTTGGTCCATATATTAGATACTGAGCGTGTTTTTCAATATAGGGCTCTTCGTTTTGCAAGAAGTGACAAAACCCCTTTACCCGGTTTTGATCAGGATATGTTTGTATCGGATTCGAATGCAGAAAATTGGAGTAGGGAAGAGGTGATAGATAATTACAGGATCATACGTAAATCTACCATTGCTCTGTTTGAAAAATTTTCCGAAAAAGATTTGAAAAAAGTTGGAGTTGCGAGTGATTCACCTATGAGTGTTGCTGCTTTAGGTTTCATTTGTTGTGGACACCAAAAACACCATAGAAATATATTAAGGGAGCGTTACCTTAAAGACTAATCCAAACCTTTTTAGTCCTCATTTTCATCTTCAAGATTTAGTTCTAAAGTAGGCCCTTCAATAGACTCATCTTTTATAGCTTCAATCCCTTCAGCCATATTTTCATCAAAATTAGTTATGAAATGAGAAAGACTTTTACTTATTTTAATAAGGTAAAGGGTGTCTTCGGTTTGCAATTCTACTGCTTCAATAAATTCACCGTTAATATTTCTAAAAGAAATAATATCCTCATCTCCATATCCGTCAGGATAGGTTTCAATGAGAAGGTTGGTTACCTGGCGATTTAACTTTTTGTAATCTATAAGTACACGTTTCATATACAAGTATTTGAGCACAACTATTACAGTTGATTTAATCCTATACCTAAACTATACTTTTTTTTCCTTCAGTATTTCAAAGAGTTGTAAAACTACAAATTTAGTATATGTAGCTGCTATTCTTTGTAGTATGAAAAGGCCTGACTTAAAGTATCATCAGGAACTCTATTGTCAATCTGGGCTTCACCAATCCTTTTTAACAGAACGAAGAAGATACTACCATGCGAATTCTTCTTGTCGTATTTTAGAAGATCTATAATAGCGCGGATGTCGCTATCGTTAAAATTGACTTTTTTAAAATGTTTGCTGATCGTCATTTTAATATCTTCCAATTGATTAATTCCCAAACCAGTTTGTTGATGGGACAAGTATGCTTCCAATATCATACCAATGGCAATAGCCTCCCCATGAAGTAAGGATTCTCGTTCCTCATGCTCTAAAAAATGGGATTCAATTGCATGACCAAGTGTATGGCCAAAATTTAATATTTTTCTAAGACTTTTCTCCCTTGGATCCTGCCTTACTATTTCGTTTTTAATAAGTATTGACTCGTAAATATGATCTTCCAGCTGGTCTACAGACTTAACTTGTTTAAGAACTCTCCAGAACGGTTCACTTGTGATGAGCCCGTGCTTCAACATTTCCGCAAAGCCACTGTTCAATTGTCTTTTATCCAGCGTATTTAAAAACTTAGGAATAATAAGGACCATTTTAGGCTGGTTTATTACACCAATCTGATTTTTCAGCTTTCCCATATCAACCCCCGTCTTTCCTCCAACAGAGGCGTCTACCATAGCCAAAAGGCTGGTCGGGATGTTGATAAAATCTATTCCTCTTCTATACGTTGATGCAACAAAACCACCCAAATCTGTAATAACACCACCTCCAAGATTTATCAACAAACTCTGTCTGTCTGCCCCCTTATTTGACAGCTCTTCCCAAACTTTAATACAACAAGTAATACTTTTATTGATTTCACCAGATTCTATCTCTATAGTCTCAAAATTATAGTTCCCGCCAAGACTGGCCAAAAATTTAGGAAGACAGTGCTCACGGGTATTTTCATCCACGAGTATAAAAAGACTGGAATAATTTGTGATTTTTAAATGCGATTCCAAAGCTTCATATCCCAAATATTTAAAATGGATTTGTGTAGAAAAAGAAATAATTGATTCCATTGGATAGTTTGTTTTATTTCAGGTGATAATTTTTGATGAATACCTTATTAAAATCAAAACACAAAATAAAGGCTATTTTTAATAAATGAATATAAATTCTGTTATTATCTTTGAATTGATAACTAATTGGTAACAATGAACAGAATTTTTGAAGATACCTCAACAGCATTTTCTCTTAAATCCGATTCTGAATTAGAACGAGCTTATTTCCTTTTTAAGATGATAGCCAATGAACCACTCGTTAAAATTGGTACTGCAATGACCAATTTTGCTCTGAAAGCAAAGTTACCTGTTGACGGCCTTATCAGGGCAACCGTTTTCGATCATTTTTGCGGCGGTGTGAGTGAAGAAGATTGTATGCCTGTAGTTGACAAAATGTGGAGTAAAGGCGTTAGTTCTGTCCTGGATTATTCTGTAGAGGGTAAAGATACCGAAGACCCCTTGGATGATGCTCTGGAGAAAACCTTGAAGATCCTGAATTTTGTAAAGGAATTAGATGCTATTCCTTTCGCAGTTTTTAAACCTACCGGTTATGGCAGAGTCGCGCTATTCCAAAAAATTGGTGAAGGCAAACCCCTGTCAAAGAAAGAAAAACAAGAATGGGACAGAGTGAAGGTCCGTTTTGAAACTACATGCAAAAAAGCATATGACCTCGATGTTTCACTCTTAATAGATGCGGAAGAAAGTTGGATGCAGGATGCGGCAGATGACTTAGTAGAGGAAATGATGCGAAAATATAATAAAGAAAAAGCTATTGTTTTTAACACGCTTCAGCTTTACCGTTGGGATCGTTTGGACTATCTCAAGGAACTTCATTCTAAAGCCAAAAAAGAGGGGTTTAAAATAGGAATTAAGACAGTACGCGGGGCGTATATGGAAAAGGAAAATGAAAGAGCTATAGAATATAATTATCCTACCCCTATATGTGCTACTAAATCTGAAAGTGATTTAAATTATGATGAAACGGTAGCCTATATAGTGGAACACCTGGATAGTATATCCCTTTTTTCTGGCACACACAACGAATTGAGTTCTTATAAACTAATGGAATTGATGGAAGATAAAGGGATTCCTCATGATGATAAGCGTGTTTGGTTTGGCCAACTATATGGTATGAGCGATCATATATCTTATAATTTGGCAGATAAGGGTTTTAATGTGGCAAAGTATTTACCCTTTGGACCTGTACGCGATGTAATGCCCTATTTAATAAGACGAGCAGAGGAGAATACTTCTGTTGCAGGACAGACAAACCGGGAATTGGAACTTATAAAAAAAGAGCGGCGCCGAAGAAAACTATAGGAAGATAATTAGTTTGAATAATCAAAAGGAAATAATAGAGCCGTGAATAAGATGCTTTTGCACATATCTGCGTTCTGGCTTCTATCATATTTCCCGAAATAGCTATTGTTTTACATTTATCAATACGGCCTCGCAACTAGACAAGTCAGAATTAAGTATAATATTCTCTGAGTTAGAACCATCTTTTATTTCTAGAGAGACTGTGTTGGGAGGAAAATTACCCAAATTATGGGCATAGAGAAATAGATCGTTTGATTTATTTATATTCAGTTTTACATCGAAACTTCTTTTCTTATAGGTTAATACGTGCTTGGAAACAATTTGCTCACCGTTAAGATAAATGGATACAATATCTCCATCTTCTCTACCATGGTCATACAGACTTATTGTAATTATCTCGTTATCTACTAAAAGTTCTTTTTGATACGAAATTTTTCTTCCTTCAAAAATAGTTCTATTAGGTGTCTTAACTTTCTCTCTAACTAACGTTTCGTTTGGTCCTTCCTCAACGGCAGTAGTTGTCTCAATAGGCTCTTGCTCCTCCACGACAGGTTTCTCAACTACTTCAGCAGGTTCCGGAACTGGCTCAACAAGTACTTCAGCCACTTCAACAGGAGCGTCTACAACTACATTTGGGGTTTCTTGAACCTCAGCAGGAGTCTCGGCTATGGGCTCTTCAGGAATTTTATCCTCCTTTTTAATAGTAAAATACGGAGTAGCATACTTCGCGATATGGTATTTATTAATCGGGAAAAGTTCAATCCCCATAATTTTATATTTATCTCCGGGAGGAAGGCCTTTTCTGAGCTTTACATCTTTTGCAAACTGATTGTTTTCAAAAACACCAAGTACTTGCACTACCACGTCGTCCCTCGTTAAAAAGAACTTTATGTTTTTGCTTTCATCCAAATTGGATGTGGTCCATTTTATTTCCACAGGACCGGGAGCAATCCAAACTGTTCCACTTGTTGGATAAGTGATTTCAATGGATGAACGCCATTGTATTCTTTCGTTTATTCTTTGTTTATTTAACTTATAAACCGAATTTTTAAAATTATTATAAGGAACATATGCAGTTAGGCCAATATTTGCTTCTTGCAATAAATGATAAAATTCTTCCAGTTCAGCAAGGACATTTATTAAAGGGATTTTACTGGGATAGGTCCTCTTTATAAAATTTATTTTGGAAATTACTTTTTTCGCATTCTTTTTATCGGCCGACGGATTATAGTTCTCTACACTGGCCTCGGTTAAATTTTTAGCAAAATTAAGCTTGCTATATCCAAATCTATTCTCTAAAAACTTGATGGCTTCTTCGTTGCTGAGAGAATTGGTTTCTTTGAATTTTTTTGCTATTTCGTATGCCATTAGATATTCTTTCAGGCTTTGTTCCTGACTTGCTTTGGCTACTTCAGCACTTACTATGTCCGGTGAGTTCACGGCCTGATCCAAAATTTTAAGAAACAGATCTTTATTTAGTAGTTCCTGCGTATTGGCGAAGCCACCTTGATAATAATCAAATACCAGGCTCGGTGATTCCAGTAAAAGATAATTCTTATCGGATGTATTGGTTAATTCACCAGTTCCATAAATTTCCAAAATCCGCTGCTTGGCCTTCTCATTCCATGAATCGGTACCCTCATTAATAATTTTCTTAGTCAATTCAATGGGGTCATCTATCCGTGAATCAATTAATGGAGTCTGATTATGCGCATGGTTTGGTTGACTAAATAGAAACCAGAGAAAAAGAATAATTATTTTTTTCATTAAGATTTTTTATGACGGCAATGTAATATCAATTTTGGCCCTTCTAGACTATACCTGATTTTATATAACAGAATAAAAAAAAGATATAATTTAAATTTGACCAGCTAGGCTATTTATTAATAGTCACTAATCCTACATAATAACTCCAAAAAGCCCCAATTTATTATACCTCTGAACTTATATACGTAATTTTTTCTTATTTAGTTTTAAGTATTGATAATTTGAAATATTTCAAAATTTATATTATGTAAGAATAAGGCTACAAATTGAATTTTAGATTCAGAAAGCTCAATTTCAATAATTCAGGAGACAACTAATTGATTTTCAATATTAAACTACTTTTTAAAATTAAATAGTCTGCATAAAAGGGTGAATTTTAATAATCAGAATAGTCCGTGGGATAAAGGAAGTAGAACTATTTATTAATCAAGTAGTTGCAATTTTTCTATTACCGTTGTACTGTCGCAGCTTTTTACGGTCAAAGCCATCAGTTGTTCTTTTACAGTTCCTTCTATCAGATATGTCTTACAGTTTATATTTTTAGTATCACTCTTTTTGAAATTAACATCACCATCATTCAAAAAGTAATCAATCGTAAGTGAGTCCAGTGTTTGATCATATAACATCTGATCTATCTGTTTAGAATAAGTGAACGGTTTGGAGCGCAGTTCTTTTAACACTCTGCAATTAGGAAAGTAGCAAAAGCTAACACCCGTCTCATCAGACTTTTTTTTAAGAAAAAAGAAAAGGAAAACAAGTCCGATGGATAATCCTATAAGGTAAAATCCTAATCTTTTCAGAAATGCCATTAACTAAAAAATAAGAAAGTTGATATCACTGTGCTTCAGATCGAACCATTCACCTACAGATTTATTGGTAAGTATGCCATGATACATATATAATCCGTTTCGAAGTCCTCTGTCAAATCTCAGGGAATTTTCCAGGCCTCCGTCTTCCCCGATCTTTAGTAAATAAGGGGTAAAAATATTACTGATTGATACGGAAGCAGTCCGGGGGTATCTTGCAGGAATGTTGGGCACACCATAATGAAAGACTCCAAATTTTTCACGAGTGGGTTTATCATGGGTAGTAAGCTCACTAGTTTCAAAACAACCTCCCATATCTATACTAACATCAATGATCACAGATCCTTTTTTCATTTGTTCTACCATAGTACTTGAAACCACAATAGGAGATCTGTCGCTGCCACGTACGGCGCCTATGGCAACATCGCAGCGTTTTAGGCTCTTTAAGAGATTCTTGGGTTGTAGCGTAGAGGTATAAATAGTCTGCTTAAGATTCGTTTGAATGTTTCTTAATTTGGTCAGGGAGTTATCGAAAACCTTAACATTGGCTCCAAGCCCCAGAGCCGATCGGGCGGCGAACTCTCCAACGGTTCCTGCTCCCACAATTACCACTTCTACAGGGGGTACACCACTGATATTACCAAACATAAGCCCGTTTCCCTGGTTAGTTGCAGCCATAATTTCTGAAGCAATTAGTACAGAAGCGATACCCGCAATCTCACTTAAGGAACGGACAGCAGGATACTTGCCGTCCTCATCGCGAATATATTCAAACGCTATTGCGGTGATTCTTTTTTTGGCCAGTTCCTCAAAATATTCCTTAGACCTTGTTTTTATTTGTAATGCGGAAGTAATAGTTGCCTGTGGATTCATTAATTGAATTTCCGACAGGGTAGGAGGTTCTACTTTCAAAAGAAGCGGACAAGAAAACACTTTCTTTGTATCGCGCGTTATGCTTGCGCCGGCTTCTGTATATTCCACATCAGTATAACTTGCGCTTTCGCCGGCACCTGCCTCCATTAAAACCCTGTGACCATTGGATGTTAAGGCATTTACGGCATCTGGAGTAAGACAAATACGTTTTTCCTGATATTGGTTTTCATTCGGGATCCCAATAAAGAGTTCTCCTTTCTGTTTTAAAATTTCAAGCGTTTCTTCCTGTGGAAGTAGTTGTTGTTTACTAAATGGAGAGGAAGGTTGATTCATAAACAGTAATTGGAAACCGTAAATTAATGGTCAATCTCAAAATTACAATTTTTTTTTCATGAAGTAGGTTTTTAAAATGGAGCGCAAAAAAAATCCTGCACTCTTATGCAGGATTTTCATTTTATTTTTTAACTAAAGAGATATGTTAAACAAACTCTTTAAGGAATGTTGTATCTGCTTAAATAGCTGCTGTAAAGATTGATTAGGGGTTTTTTGAGACAGATCTTCTTCTAGTTTGTCTTCATTTTGAGGCAATACTCCAAGTTTTGCGTTAGCCTGTCGTTCTTTGTCTTTGTAGTATTGCAACTCTGCATCCATGGCATCCAGATCAATACCGTGTACATATTTGTCATAAAGTTTTATCCTAATAAAGTATACAAAGGGGATTACAACCATACAAACAGGTAATATCCAGAAAATATTTTCTACATCTACATATTCATCATCC
>NZ_CAMYIP010000056.1 GCF_947258525.1 uncultured Eudoraea sp. | reverse complement strand
GTTGGAAATACAAGCGAGTTTCAAAAAG
This sequence comes from uncultured Eudoraea sp., assembly GCF_947258525.1. Lineage (GTDB taxonomy): Bacteria > Bacteroidota > Bacteroidia > Flavobacteriales > Flavobacteriaceae > Eudoraea. The sequence goes on along the minus strand of NZ_CAMYIP010000056.1, from coordinate 3,356 downwards.
GAGCTCGCTTCTTTTTTGAAATAAAGCGAAGGGATTCCTTTTGTGGTTTTCAAAGCGGAGCTTTATCAGGAGATCATGATCCGCCAATTGGCGGAGCTTAATCCCAAGGCAAAAATCAAAACAGGGAAAAAATTATGTGCGCATATTTAGACTTTCAATTAAGAAGGCAATTGGGGGGGGTTAGGCCATAGTTAATCAAATCTCCTTAGGAGCATTAGAATACTTGTCCAGGCTATCTTCTTCTTTGAATTGTCCTTTGCCTAATATTTCGTTATTATTCATGCAACATTCTGCCCGATCCAACAATATCTTTACTAGGATATTATCTTGTCTTTTAAAACCTTTGAAAAGTGAAGAAAGCTACTCGGACAATAATTCAAGTAGTTCGTCCTTTACTTAAATTTATTTGGCTTAATTATTTCTATCTTAAATACATATTCTTTTACGCTTGTATAGAGCATTTCTTTCAAGATGAAGGTCGTTGTATCTGGTTAGAAATGTAACCTAAGAACCAGACAACGTCCAAAACCTTACACACTTTATTATGAAAAGATTACTTATTCCATTATTGGCGATTCTCTTAATCGCTTCTTGTTCCGAAGAAGAAATTACACTAGAAAATGAATCACAATTAAATCAAGAAAAAATTGCTTGGCTTAAAGCTGTAGACAGCTATAAAGCTGATTATGAAAGGCAGTTAAATAATATCAAAAAAGAGTCGGACTTAATTAAGCGTAATACGGCATTAGCTTTTTTACGATTAACTGAAACAAAAGCGGAAAGAGTTTCCTTTAGAAAAAATCAATTAGATAACCTGAGTTTCGTAAATAAGAAATCTTTAATCAAAGTACCAGAAGATTACGCTTCACTACAGGAAGCGGTAGATAATGCAGAACCTAATGGTGAAATACAAATTATCGGGAATCTTGAAAATCAGGGTGAAGTCTTCGTAGATGTTCAAGGTATTAAAATTAAAGGAGCTGACAATTCTTCAATTAGTGGAACAGCTATTAATTTATTGGCTGAAGATATAGAAGTGAGCAATCTTGATTTGCAAATTAAATTAGTGATAGGTAGTGGGGCTAATGGTGCTAAAGTTCTTAACAATAAATTGAAGTCTCTATCTACAGAAACTGATGCCCTTATTTTGATGAATAACGTATCTGGATGCACAATAAAGGATAACACAATAAGTGATGAGGGTAATACCTTAATAAGTGGCATAAGTGCGCAAGATTGCTCCGATAATGAGTTCAAATCAAATACTATTTATGGAGGTATAAACACATTCGCCCATCTGCTGTTTAATAACTCTACCAACAATGAAATAAAAGATTGCCACATTGAAAATGGAGGCAATATTGATGGGGCAGGTGTCTTATTCGAGGGAAACAATAATGATAACATTATCAAAGGATGTAATATTCAAAATGTTGGAGGAGATGGTGTAACTTTTATTGGTGGTTCCTTTGAAAACAGAGGGAAAAATAATCAAATCCTTAATTGTACGGTTAAAAATTATAATGGTGGATGGTTTAGCAGAGGCCTTGTAATGGTGCATGTCGAAGCCAGTGTTATACGTAATTGTGAGGTGAATAATAAAGATGCTGACGGCTCGGAAAATGTCTTTTCAGAAGGGATTAATTTGGTTAACGCAACAGATTGTAAAATTGATAATTGTATCGTAGAATATAATAACGGAGGAGGTATTGCTTTAGTTTTTAATTTACGTGGAACAAATTCACTCATAAATTGCAAAGTAAATAATAATGGAGGCGCATTAATTAAGTCTCAACTTGGTTGTTTCGGAGTAACTACAATTCCGCAAGCTGTTAATGGTTCTATAATCATAGATAATTGTGTAGTAAGCAATAATATAGCCGTTGGCGACCCCCTGCCGTATCCATTTTATATTAGAGCTGCAATAGCGGTGGGGTATTCGTATTATGGTCCTTCTAATAGCTTTAGCCATATAGTCTCGAATTGTAAGGCTAATAATAATAAAGGCACTGTTGCGGGTGGTATCGTTGCAGCAGCCTTTTCTGACTTCTTTGGACAAAATCCCAACGTAACTTTTAACTTGTATAACAATGTAGCCAATGGTAATAAAAATGGTATTGGACTTAGTGGCTTGGAAAATGCTATTCTTACTAACAATACGGCAAGAGGTAATAGCATTTGTGACTTTGTAGAAGATGACCTAACAGGTCCTGTAATTGGTACAGTATTAACCAATAATAACTTTGGAACAACTTGTGTTGTGAATAATTGAAGTGATATTCAAAAATTAGACTCTTTAGAGTCATATTTGAGCTATTCTTTAAAAACTCCTCTGATTTTGGGGAGTTTTTTGTTTCACAACTCCTTAGAAACATTGCTGTACCTATCCAGGCTTTCCCCTTCTTTGAATACTCCCTTGCCTATAATCTCATCTTGTTCTATATCCCATAGTACCTCATCAAAGAACATATCTATTGCATAAAGGACGTATTTAGAATTACTTTCAATAACAATATCCAAGAACTTACCTTTAGAGAATACAGTATCCCATTGTTCATCTTCTGAAAGCATCTTGTATTCGTAGAGGGTCATTGTACTAATTTAATTATGTTGAGTGCAACTGTAATGTAGGTGTGGAATGATTTAGGATCATTTAGTCGTAATTAAATCAATTCTGGCATTTTTATATGTTATTTTTATGACAAACCTTCCAGATGCCACATAAAAATGGGACAACATTGTTAATTGAATCAATTCCTGAATTATTTGAAACAGTTATTGAATTTCCAAATTTTGCATACGCACGTGGAGAACCTAAAGAGTATGATATACCATTTTTACCAAAAGTTTGGCGTAAAGATCCAGTAGGGATAGACGATACACCATTAACTCCAAATACTACATTTACTAAAGGAGAATTAAAAATCCTTGAACAATGTCAAAAGGACTTAATAAATAAAAAATTCACAGACAGTTACTTTACTACTTTTATTGATGATTATAAGAAGAAAATAGATTTAAATAACGAGGACTTGTTTCACTGGACAGCACTTGCACAGCATTATGATTATCCCACAAGACTTACGGATATAACGACAGACTTACTTGTTGCACTGTATTTTGCGTGTTCAAAGTGTATTGATAATAGTGGGTATGTATATTATTTTAAGGATAATTATAACGAACTCCATTTATCAGATCATGTCAGAAGAGTTGGTTCTTATTTCGATGTTGAAGAAATTAAATCAGGACTCATTGATAAATATCCAAAAACTCCAATAGATGATACTCCAACCATTATTAAACCCTCATATCCAAACAAAAGAATAGAAACACAAAGAGGTGCTTTTTGCTTT
>NZ_CAMYIP010000055.1 GCF_947258525.1 uncultured Eudoraea sp. | reverse complement strand
GAGGTCGTCACGCCAAGGCGTGACCACCCCAACTAGAGAAAATTATGTTTGTATATTCTCTTTAGTGAAAAACGATTTATAGATGACCATCGGGGTGTAGCGTAGCCCGGTTATCGCGCCTGCTTTGGGAGCAGGAGGTCGCAGGTTCGAATCCTGCCACCCCGACCGAGAAAAACCAGACACTTAAGTGTCTGGTTTTTTATTTTATGGCGACTCAAGCTTGCTTGCAGGAGTATGTAAAATAAAAAACGTAACGAAGCGCAGCTTTGCATGGTTTTTCTTGAGCATCAACCCCATTTCAGGATCACCGAAGGTAATCCTGCCACTATAACTACGTTTATCCAAGAGAAACTTCGTTGTACAAACCCGACGAAGTAAATCCAATCACGAAAGTGGTTGGATTTTTTGTTTTAAAAGTGTAGTGCTGCCAAGTACTAAAGCGGTGAAAACAAAAAAGTCAGACAGGCGCCAGCCTGTATTGGATTAACTTGAGCATCAAACCCAGATTATCAGTGGCAACTTCTATTGCAGTTCCAATTGCAACTCTAAATGACATTCCTAAAGCCAGGCTGTTTTGTTTTTTCATTTATTCGCTATTTTGGTTTAAAAATTTGAAGATAGAATTTTTATTATACATAGGGTCAGAGATATGGGACATACCTCCGGACTTTTTTCAGTAGCTGCCAAAGAAAAGGGTTCTTACTTCGTTTGCAGGCTAACAGGAAAGATGTGTTGCATCAATTTTTAGCTTAATTAATACATTTACAAATTTCGTCATTGAAGATATCCCAAACAGACTCCCACTCACCTATTTCATTCTTTTTACTCAACATAACCCACTTAAATCTATATTTATCTTCCATCGATTCCGCCTCAGTAACTGTAATCTCCCCTGTTCCTCTCATAACAGACCAATCATCAAAATAAATAACCTCGTCTACTTTTTCTTCAATATTCATTTTAGCATCGTTTGTAGCCTCCCATTCATTATCATTGAAAAACTTCCGAATATTTTCTCTTCCTACTATAGAAGATTCACCTTGCGGCATAAAAATGGCGTCTTTAGAATACGTATTTGCACAAGCTGTGGCGTCTCTTTTATTCCATGCTTCAAGAAAGACATCTGTCACAGCCTGAATATTTTCTAGACCCGGACCACTATTCAAAATAACTCCCTGAGGATAAGACGGTGCTTCTGCATTTGAATTACAACCAACCAAATAACCCATAGAAAGAATAGCTGCAGCACATAGCAATAGATTGAGGGGAGAGATTTTTATTTTTGATTTCATAATGTAAGTAGTTTTTCAATTGTTTGATGGCCAACAGTATTGTCCCTGAATGGTTTTAACGGCTTATACCTGGTTGGTTAAAGTAATTCTGTATTAAAATTACTCAGGTACTACAAATGTTTTTAGCATGTTTTTACTTAAAGCGTTCGGTACTTCAGATACAAACGCATACTTGCCAGGTTTCAAATTTGCTGTGAAAAACCCAAGATTACCTTCCGGCATATCATTTACACCACCCATAAAGGTGATACCATCCGGTGCCGGTTCTATCAATCCTTTAGGATCCGCCCAATTCATCCAATTCTCCAACTCTTCGAGATTAGCATTTTCATCCAGCCTGACAAGGTTTATATCATGTCCAACAAAATTTTCATGAACAATTTGATCCTTATAGAATACGGAAAAGGTGTGTTTGCCAGAACTTATAGAGTCATTAAACACAATTCCATCCGTACTCGAAATATTAATGACAATATCTGCAATCAATTCTTTATTACCAGAATCAGCAGGTTTTACAACAATATCTTTTGTCATTCCCATAGAGGTGTGAAATACGCCATTGCTCATTTTTACATAACATTCAATAATGTATTTACCAGGTTTTAAATTAATTGTTGTTTCTGCCACCTGATCTGGAGAGAGTAGCCCTGAACCACCTACAAAGACAACCTCACTGAACCACTCAGGAAGTTTTGCAAACTCAGCAAAACCTTCCTCAGTTTTTCCTTCCATAATTAGTTTCATTCCACTATCGAAAACCGGACCTATAACTTTTTCTGCGTCTTCTGAGGTCTTTCCTTCCGGGTACTTATCTACAAGGAAAAAGTGGGTTTGAGGTGATTGATTTTTGTAACGAAATGTATTCCATCCGGAGGGAATAGTATCGGGCATTTGAAAATCCATATTCTCCGTTATTATTTCTATAACATTCTCTTTGGCCTCAGCGACGGTTTCGACCTGGGTACTTTTTTTATCACTTTTACAAGACTGTATGAACATAAAAGCAGATAAAAAAAAGATCACTATTCCAATAGAATTGGCTTTGACAATTAAATTTTGTAATGTTCTCATAATATTGTGTATTTAGTTGTTGGTTATTATTAGCAAAAGTTAGTGAAAAATGTGTTTTATCCTTTTTTTACCCTGTACCAGGGATGGTAATTTATTCTCTAAGTTTAAACAGCACATTCAGAATCTCAATATTCGGAGCTTCTACAATATCATAAGCTTCCGGAATACTGGATGCTAAGTCTGATTTACCATATGACTTTAATGATTCTTCAGAATCCCAGATATAAATTCCTCCAAATTGCCCAGGTTGGTCTAGTTTCACGTAATATTTCTGTAAAAGTCCGGGCAAGGATTTAAACTGGGACTCTCGTTCTTTGGCTCTTCTTAACAACTCCTCTTCCGGAAGTTTCGATTTCAGTTTGATTATTTGAATTATCATATTTGCTGTATTGACATTTCTATGGTTCAAGTCAATTGCTTTGCCTGACTTTAAAGCTATTAATACGGTAAGGGAAATCCCATAGGATTTTCGGTCCGGACTCCAGATAGTTAAAAATAAGGATTTTCTTTTGTAGAAAGCAGGTTATGGCTCATTTAGCCCAACATCCGGTATTCATTAGGGGTATAACCAACTTTATTTTTGAATAGTCTTGTAAAATGCTGTGGATATTTGAACCCCAGCTCATAGGCAATCTCACTTAGCGATTTGTTGTGATCAAATATTTTTTCCTTGGCAACTTCAATAAGTTTAGACTGAATATGTTCATGGGCACTTTTACCGGTTTCCTTTTTAATCAGGTCCCCAAAATAATTTGAAGAAAGGTGCTGTTCCTTCGCAAAATAACTAACAGAAGGTGTACCCTGTTTTTGAGGTTTTTCGGAAGAAAAATAATCCTCCAGGAGAGTTTTAAAATTTTCAACAATGCCCTGATTTACAGTTTCTCGAGTGATAAACTGCCGGTCGTAAAAACGTACGCAATAATCCAAAAATAGTTCAAGGTTCGCCACAATCAATTTTTTACTGTGCCTGTCAATGGTTTGCTCCAATTCAAATTGAATCTTGTCCAACAAACTTATAATCACTTTTCGCTCTTTCACCGAA